>DAIDML010000221.1 GCA_027449005.1 Erysipelotrichaceae bacterium
TCAGGCTTAAACTCCCCAATCCATTGTTTGAGGGTGGTTCCCTTTTCATCAAGAATTTGATGAGCTTTACCACTCACAAACTGTTTATAGTAACGATGAATTAAAAGCAGTTGTTGAGCAGAAGAAGTCATGGGTAAAATCACTTCATGAATTGGAGCAATCTCTTTCTCATAAAACAACGCATTCGCATCATAGGAACGAGGAATGCTTTCTAATGTTTCTAAAAGGACTTTCGCTTCAGCTTGTTCAACTGCTGGATTAGGGACACGTAAAATTAAACGTTTCTCTTTACCTAAAGGATGTTTTCTAAAATAGGATTCATATTTACTCAGAAGTTTCTTAACCACATAGGTATCCACTTCTTTGCCTTCCACATCCCACATTTGTTCTTGTATCCCAAGATGAGAGTAGGCATAAAAGGCTTCTTGAATTTCATCTTCACCTCCCATAATGGAACTTGAGGCAAAGAAAGGTGTATTCACATTATCTGGATGCTGAGTCGACATGGTTTTAGGTATTTTTTCCATCTTAGAGTCCTTGTATGGCCGCATAGGCTTTCACTTCTGGAATCACTTCATTGGCTAACATCATCATCACCTCATAAATGATTTCAGTAGGCATGCCACCAAAATCAATTTGAAGAATGGTTCTATGATGTCGATACGTATCAATTTGCATTTTTAGTTTCTCAATAATGAGTTTTGGATCACCCACAAGTAACGCTTGTTTTGGATCTAATGCATCTTTAAGCCACTGTTTTGGATAAGGGGAGTGTCGCAAGATTCTGAATCCTTGATCAAGATAAGGATGCATTCGATCAATAGCTTCATACGATGATGCAGCCACATGACACAATGAGGCAATCGTCACTTTCATGTGTTGAGGATCATGATTGGCTAAACGAGCATGTTCACGATACATATCAACGGATAATTTAAAGTTACTGAGTGGACCACCTAAGGTGGCTAACATCATGTTCATGCCTAAACGACCTGCTTCAATGGCACTTGCAGGTGGTCCACCCACTGCACGATGCACCACAAGTTTAGAGCGATAAGGACGAGGTAAGATTTCCACATGATCCAGTGGTGGTCTGAACTCCCCTTCCCACTTCACAATGGATGATTGATTGAGTTTCAAGAATAGTTCCAGTTTTTCATCATAAATGCGATCATAATCGGCAGGATCCACACCAAACAACTCAAATCCTCCCAAGCGAGAAGCACGGCCTAATACCACTTCAATGCGTCCTTGTGAGAGGTGATCTAAGGTTGCAAACTCTTCAAACAACCGGACTGGATCCACTGTTGAAAGCACACTTGAGCTTGAAAACAAGGTAATGTTTTTAGTCTTGGCAGCCATAGCCGCTAACACCACACTGTGTGCTTGAGTTGTGAAGAAAGCTTGATGACTTTCTCCCACCCCAAAACAATCAAAACCAAGTTCCTCAGCTAAGACAGCCATGTCAACAAGCTGGTTAAGGCGCTGGGTTGCGGAAGGGTGATACCCTGTGATTGGATCTGCGAAATGATCTCCTAATGAGTAAAGTCCAATTTCAAATGCCATAAAAGTACCTCTTCTTATGTATAGGTTATCACAGAGTGATTGGTGGTGTCACTCATTACGTATCTGGATTGAACAAATGAGAAAAACCCATCCTTTAAGATGGGATATACTCTTCAATGCGATTTCTTCCTTCTGATTTTGCCTTATATAGAGCGATATCAGCTTTATTGATGACATCATCCAAGGATTCACCAGGTTTGATTTGATACACTCCAATACTGAGGGTGATGTTATTGAC
>DAIDML010000222.1 GCA_027449005.1 Erysipelotrichaceae bacterium
GAAGGTATGATCATTAAACAACGTGACTATTATGATTTATGGGGAGATATCTTTAATTATGTTCCTCATTGGAACAAACTGTATCGAAAAATCATGAAGAAATACTTTGGGTAAGCCCATGTTCACCTTTCCAGAAGAACTTAACTTCTTAAACTCAGCCAAACAACCAATTCTTAAAACATCCTTAGCATCCTTTGAAAAAACCGTCGTGCTTACAGGTGCAACCTCAGGCATTGGGTATGTCACTGCGACTGAACTTGCGAAGATGCACGCTCATCTTATTTTGGTGGCTCGTGACCCTTTGAAAGCAGCCAAGGTCAAAGTAGAATGTCACAATCTGGGAGCATCCAGTGTTGAGTGTGTCATCGCTGATTTAAGTGTTGTGTCACAAGCCAAAACATGTGCCCAAACTATCTTGACTCTCTCCTCACACATTGATGTGTTAATCCACAATGCTGGGATGCATTCAACTAAGCGTAGACTCACCTCTGAAGGTCATGAAGTGGTCTTTGCATTGAATCACTATGCCCCTTTAATCTTGACTCATCTTTTAATGCCTGCTTTACACCCTTCATCTCATGTCTTGCTTATTAATTCTGAAGGCCATCGCTTTAATGGTTTAAACATGAATGACTTGACTTGGAAAAAAAGAGTGTACACTGGACTTCGCTCGTATGGCGCATCCAAGACGGCTCAATTGTTATGCATGATTGAAATGAACAAACGACTTGTAGACACTGGCATTGTGATCAATGCGATGCATCCAGGGGATGTGAAAACGCACATTGGACAAAACAACGGGATCCTTTATCGTTTATTCTCAAAGCTTTTGATTCAACCAACATTAAAAGACCCTCATCAGTCAGCTCAAGCCATCATTGCGATCATCACCATCCCTTCCCTAGCACTCCATCGTAATGCTTTCTATCACTACACCACACTTGAAGTTTGCGCAAAACATGCACGAGATGAAGCCAAAGCACATGCATTGTATGCCTTATCATGTGAGATATGTGACATCCAACCGTTATCAAAGATCGAATGATTCGATCTTTTTTAAGCAGTTAAGTTGAGAAATTCATCATTTCAATCTATGATGAAACAAAGGAGATCATGATGAATCAAACTCAAGATCGTGCTCAAGGAGCACTGGTAGGTGCACTCATTGGAGAAGCCTTAGGGGTAGGACCTCATTGGTTTTATGATTTAAATGAGCTGCATCACCATTATGGAACATGGATTGATGATTATACTGATCCAATAAGTGGTCGCTATCATGATGGAGTAAAAGCAGGAGAACTGTCCCAACAAGGATGGATCATTTTAGAAACAGCTCGCTTTCTTTCACATCATCAAGGCTATGATGAAGAGGCTTACTTTAGGATGATGGATGAGCTCATTCTACCTGAGTTGGATGGTACACCCATGGGTGGAAAAGGAGGGTATACTTCTCAGGTGATGCGTCATCTTTACCAAAAAAGAATCATTGAAAAGCAACCTTGGAGTCAGGCATCCAGTCACAGTGATACCACCGAATCCCTGGAAAGAAACATTCCTTTAGGCATCTTCTTTTCAAATGATTTCAAAACCTTAACAACCACCATCGCCTCTAACACGAAGTTAACTCAACATGATGATGTGGTGGGATCATTATCTGTAGCCTTCAATTGCGTGTTAGCCATGCTTATTCAAGGCCATCCTTTGGATGAGAAACTGAGTATGAAACTGATGGAGAAAGTGCATGCGCATGACATTCCATTTCATGCGGTGACATCCGATAACTTACAAGCTCCTAAAAAAGGTGAACAGGCGTCTTCTCAAAGTGGATTGTTTGCTTCACCTGATGCTCTCTTATCCCCTTCTTTTATGGCTTTAGCCAGTCAAGATCCTGATATTCACATTGAACCCGCATGGAAGGTTTCCTTAGTCTATGGCATGCCATGTGCCATTTATCATATGCTTCCTGCTGCGTATTACTTAGCAGCCCGTTTTCATGATGATTTTGAAAGTGGTGTGCTTCATGCGCTTAATGGTGGCGGTCAAAATCAAGTGAGAGCGATGCTTACAGGGGCTTTGATTGGAGCACAAGTGGGTTTATCCCATATTCCAAGTCGCTTCATTGAAAAGCTGAAAGATAAAGAAGACATTCTAAAGGTAGCTCACGCTTTAACACAACACTTATAAAAGAAAGGAATCCCTTATTATGATTTGCTCCCTCCAACGTAGAA
>DAIDML010000223.1 GCA_027449005.1 Erysipelotrichaceae bacterium
GATCGCAACAGTGGACAGCATTGTTGAGAAAACCATTTCAAACATCAAAGAAGTTAAAGCTCGTAAAGCTAAAGTCTTAGTCATTAAAAAAGAGAATACCCCATTATCTGAGGATGTGTATGATGAAGTCCTTAACCTTCCAACTCTTGAAGATTGGGTCATGCCATTTGTCAGTATCATCATCACTCAACTCTTTGCTTACTACACTGCAGTCCTTCGTGGATGCGATGTGGACAAGCCTCGTAATTTAGCAAAATCAGTTACGGTTGAATAAGAAAAGCGCTCACGCGCTTTTTTGTTTGATGATTATGAATTGAATCAACGCTCCTAAGAGTCCCCCAATCACACATAACCATATCATAAGAGAGAATCCTCCCATTTGATATACCCATGATCCACTCAGTGTAGTGACCACATTGGTAAAGGCCATCACCAGTGAAATCAAGGTTAAGAATGTAGCTGCATAATGTGGAACTAAGGTGCTTGCGTAAGGGAAGACCATCCCCCAGGTTGCATCAAAGAATAAACCAAAGGATAAACCTAGGACTGGATAATACCCCACATCTTGGGTAATAAAGAGTGCTAAGACAATGGCAGGTAACCACACAAAGAGTTTAAGTAATGATGATAATTTAAACTTAGCAGTGATAAAGACAATAAGAAATCCCCCAAGTACACTGCCTAAAGCCCCTAAAGTGTATTGGGTTGTGATCGCAGAACCACTCCATCCTAAATCATTAAGATAAATACTCAAATAGTTAAAGAAATAAATGGCAGGTAAAGCATATAGGAATACCGCCACTAACCATCCAATCACCACGTTTTGATTTAAGGTATGAAGTAAATCTTTAAGTGAGCGACTGGTGGTTTTATCTTGAATTTCTGGAATAAAGCTTGTCATGGCTAAAGTAATGATTCCCGTAATCGTTAAGATGTTGTAGAGGAGTTGCAATGATCCAGACTCGACTAACACTTGCCCTAACCATGGTGATGCGAATACTCCTAACGCAAAGACAATACGATGTAATCCACTTAAAGGTCCTTTAAGGTGGGGTGCAGTTTGAATGATGTAACTTTGGCTCATCCCTAAGATGGTAAAAAACGCTAATCCTAATAATGAGCGACCTAAGACATATCCTGTAATGGTGTTCACACTGGCCACAAGCATGGATCCTAACACAAAGAAAGATAATGCTCCTAAAAGCATTTTCTTGATTCCATACTTATCCCCGTTATATCCAAGTAACGGTGCAAGCACACCAAATAAGGCAAAACCAATATTAAGTAATATCGCATTCGCTGAAGAGACATTGTACGCTTGCGCAATGACAGGAGCCAAAGGCATCACAATACTCATTTCCACTGTTGCGATAAATTGTATCCATAAGGCGATAAATATTCCAAACATCATTCTTTTATCCATAAATCATTCCATTCTTGAGGTGTTGTGCACAATGGTAGTTCAAGTGCTTGGCTCATTTGTGTTACTACTGGGAGTTGCAAACCATGAGCATCTAAAATAGACTGATGGTCACATAACGACTTCATGCTTCCCACAAATGAAGCTTTTGAATCACAAACCAGCACTTGATCGCAGCATTGTGCAATCAAATCCATGTCGTGAGATACCATAATAATGGTTTTGCCTTGATTTTTCAAGAAATCCACCACATTAATTAAAATGTGAGTGCTTGTGTGATCCAACCCTGCATCCAAATGATCCATTAAAACAAGCGGCGCATCTCTTAAACACGCAATCGCCATTAACATTCTCTTTTGCACAGCACTTGAACAATCCATAGGATGAAGTAGTCTTACATGTTCAAGTTGACATAACTTAAGTACTTGACTTAATCGCTCTTCATTTAAAGAATGAAGACTTAATCCATATTTGATTTCTTTTTCTATACTGGACGTCATGAACTGATTCGCACTAGAAAACAAAGAAGTGACCCAATGACTGCGTTGTGAAACACTCATCTCATTAAGAAGTTGATCCTTGATGATTATCTTTCCACCGTATGGCTTAATCTTACCCGCAATGCTTTCCAGTAAAAGGGTTTTCCCACTTCCACTTCTTCCTAGCACTCCAACACAGGTGGATGAAGAGGCTTCCATGAATTCAATGCTTAGCGTGGTGTGATTGGATGTAAGAAGTAGATTGCTTATTTTAAACATGTTCTTCTCCTTTGATGCACTTCAGCGCTTCTTCTAAGTTCATGACTGGTTTCCCTGACCTAGAATGAATTCTAGTTAACACTTCAAACGAAGTCGATGAATGCATCATGTAAGACCATCCTTCTTGTATGGTTCCTGAATACACAACACATCCCTCACTTAACACAATGACATCATCTATGAATGTGTCATAATGCTCAACATGATGATCAAGTAGGACGATGGTTTTCCCTTGTTTCTTTAAATCTTCTACTAGATGAAGAAACCATTTCTTTTCATAAGCATCAAAATAGACCATGGGCTCATCAAAGATGAGTGTATCTACATCAAAATACATTAAAGCCCCTATGGAGAGTCGTTGTTTCTCACTCATGGTAAGACTTTGAGGTTCTTGATGAAGGACATGGTTTAAATCACAAAGTCTTGCGATGGTCTTCACTCTAAATGAAATCTCTTCTGGTGCCAATCCATGATTCTCACATACAAAAGCCAGTTCATCATAGACGCTGTCTTTAATCATGGATAAATGATCATTAGGATCTTTAAAACACATTCCAATATCACGACATGGTTGAGTAATCACATCAGGTTGATAAACAATTGATCCTTCCATCTTTCCTTGAATAAGTGAAGGAAACACTCCTTGAAGCACATAGCCTAAGGTGGTTTTACCATGACCACTTTCACTTTGAATCAATACACTTCTTCCTTGATGTATCGTGCACGATATCTCTTTTAAAGCTGCGTTTGTGCTACCTTGGTATGTGATGGATACGTTATTTAAAGTGATTAAAGCCATGATTGTCCCTCCAATCCAAGTAACACGATGAGTAGAATAAAAGTCATTGTGTTAAGTGAGGGATGTGTTGTGTATTCAGGAACCATACAAGAAGGATGGTCTTACATGATGCATTCATCGACTTC
>DAIDML010000224.1 GCA_027449005.1 Erysipelotrichaceae bacterium
ATGGGTACACGATTGGTACACATTTGATGTTCACAACCTAGACATTTACATGACCATTCCATTGTTTTCCTCCTTATTGATGCTTAATTATAACAGATATACTCACTTTTTGAAAGAGTACATGTACACACCCCTCAAGCAATTTAATGTATTAAGAGCGTTGAATGGCTTGAGAACTGACGATCAAACTCATTAAGTCTTTACGATGTGGAGCAATCTTTGCTTCACAATACATGGTATCCGATCCTTTAATGAGTTTAGTGATAACACAATCATTGCTTTCTTGAAATAACTGAGCCACTTGATCTTCATCACACTCCCCTTTGACCACAATGAATCCTTTAGTTTGACGCTCATCAATGAGTCTTACTAACTCCACGACACTTTGAGGATCTTTAGCACTGATGGTTAAGTGTGTTGTATCCAAATCATTCAAGTCATTCTTATTAAAGACAATCATCAGTTTATCTTCATCTAGCGCTGGAGCATAACTAAGTATGGTTTCAAGTTGAGCTTGCATGTCACCACGTGATGCATCAATTAAAGCAATGACAGTGTCCGCATCATCCAATGATCGCATGGTTGTTTTAAACGATTCTACTAGTTCAGGAGGACAATCATGAATTAGCCCTACCGTATCTACCACTAAGAAAGGTGCATAAAAAGGGACCTCAATACGACGTGTTGCGGTATCAAGAGAAGAGAAAACTTGGTTTTTTGACTCAACCATCTTACTCGGTTTACCCGGTTTATTAAGAGTTAATAATGTATTTAACAGCGTCGATTTACCCGCATTGGTGTATCCTACCAAAGCAACGGTATACATGCTGTTTTTTTGTCTACGATCACTGATGAGTACGTTTTTTTTATGTTCTTTTTCAATTTTGTCTCGAACCTCTCCCATGCGTCGTTGTAAGTGACGGCGATCAATTTGAAGTTGTTGTTCACCCTGACCTCTATTTTTTCCACCACCACCTTCGCGGGAAAAACTTTCATAACTACCTGCAAGATTGGCATATTCCATTTGAAGTTTGAGTAATTTAACTTGCAGCATACTCAACGTTGATGAAGCACGTCTTTCAAAAATTGACACAACAACCTCAAACTTATCCATGATCATTTGGTTGGGGAAATACTCCTGAAGTAAAATACGATCATTGGGTGATAATGTTTGAAGCGTGACAATATGAGTTACTCTCTCATCTAGCGCTTCTTTAATTTCTTTAAGTTTGCCTTGGCCTAAAAGACCTGGCTTGCGTGCCCGCATTTTTTGTGTCACCACAAAAGGTACCTCGATATCAATCGTGGCACATAAAGCTTTAAGCTCTTGTAAATGAAGATCTGTGTCTGGACTAAGATCTTGGGCTAAAATACATCCTATATGTTTCATGCGGATAGTGTACCATAAAATAAGTGAGAATGCTTATGATGTTTGGGACATGACTTGATATCTTTGTCATTTTCCTTTAGAGTAGTAGTATGCCAAGAGCCGCAAGAACACAATCCAATGCATCAGTCTTATTTGTGACACAATCCTCACTTCTACCCATGTTTGAAGATAATGATGATCGTGATCATTTTTTAGCACTGCTTAATGTTGCCAAAAAGAAATTTAGGTTCGAGATTTTTGCCTATTGTTTGCTCAGTGATACCTCATTTGAGTTATTAGTAAGAACGCCTCACATGAATATTTCAAAAATCATGTCTTCATTACTTATCACTTATACCAGTTATAAGAAGCCACAAGGTAAGCTTTTTTCACAACGTTTTAAAAGTAAACCCATCTATTCCTTAGACCAACTTCAATCTGTTTTAAACTCTGTCAATAAACCAGCCCAATCCCCTTACAATTCTTATTGTTTAAGACATCATCAAAACTGCATTCATGATCTTTAAGGAAATCTTGAAGTTGCTCATTCACATCTTTAACATCACATTCAAAACAATCTTCATTAAAATAAGTAAGTAGATTGAGTGGTGAACTCATCAATTGATGATAGACACAATAAGAATTGTAAGGGGATTGGGCTGGTTTATTGACAGAGTTTAAAACAGATTGAAGTTGGTCTAAGGAATAGATGGGTTTACTTT
>DAIDML010000225.1 GCA_027449005.1 Erysipelotrichaceae bacterium
ATTAGAGATTTCCCCCTTGGGTTCAACCCCAAGCATGACTTTAAGGGGAATCTGATGAGCAGTTATGACTCTTAACACTGATTGGGCATGATGGGAGACATCATACATACGAATGTAACTAAAATGCTTTGAAACAATGAGCAAGTCTTCTAACACCTCGGCATCGCTTGGATAGGTTTGTGTAAGTGGACTTTGGTTATGGCGATAACCAGAATAACATACAGCGGGTTTATACTGAAACATAGGTTGTCCTTTCTAAAGGGTTGATTGATAAATCATTTAAACGAATTATATCATAGCTTTAAATGGCTAGATGATGGATGTTGATTGTAATGAACAATGCATAACAATAAACTGATAATTCGCACCATCTTGAGATGAAAAAAACGTTTAACTAATGATAAGATTAACTTATGTTGATTAATGAGATATTTCATTTGATTGAAATCAACGATGATTATTCAATGAATACAAGATTAAACTCAACGATCAGAAAGCAGGATTCAACATGCTAGAAGAGCTATTCCAAACCATCTTTTTCAATATTACGATCATATTCGGAGTTTTTCTTCTCATGACGATTGTCGATTTTTCTTTCTATACAAAAAGTGCGATTGCCAAAATCATAATGGGTATTATTATAGGATTAGCCACAATTGTTACCATGATGAATGGGTTTCAACTAGAATCAGGTGTTGTTTATGATGCGCGAAGCGTTGTGATTGGTGTGGCTGCATTCTTTTTCCCGTGGATGACTTCACTTACAGCTGCCATCATTGCGATGGTGTACCGAGTTGCCTTGGGAGGTATTGGTGTTCTACCTGGATCATTGTCCATTCTCTCAGCATTTATTGTAGGCTTTATATGGAGGGAAAAAGTTCAAAAGAGACTTAAAGTGAATGCTTATTTTCAGTTTTATCTTTTAGGTTTTGTGATCCATGTTTTTGTGACATTATCACAACTATCTTTACCTTATCCTAGAAACATTGAAAACATCAAATTATTAGGTCCTGTCTTTTTAATACTATATCCTATCATTGTAATGATTCTTGGACTATTCATGAAAAATCATCATGATCGGCTCAATGTTCAAAAGCAACTTGTGGGGAGTGAATCACGTTTAAAAACCATCTTTAATGATTCTCCAATCTCAATGATTCTTCATGATTGTGAGACAGGAGAAATAGTTGGCGCAAACAATGCAGCACTAGCATTATTCCAAGCTGATTCACTCACTCAACTGAATGAAGCATTATGGTATGATGACTCACCATACAGTGCTGAGGATGCATTAAGATATATTCATGATGCTCTTCAAGAAGATCAAAACTTTATCTGGCGATCAAAAACTAAATCAGGGAACTATTTGTATGAGAGAGTCCTTTTACGACCAATCATGATTAATGATGTTAAACGTATTTTATCCGCAAGTATAGATATCACGGAATCGAAGATTCAAGAAGCAAAGAATTTGGATTTAGAAAAGCAATTACGTTTACTCATTTCGGAAATGCCTATTGGCTTAGCACTGCTTGAGTGCCTCTATGATGAGTCGAATCAACCGATTGACTTTCAGTACACCAGTATCAATTCAAGCTTTGAAGTTTTTTCAAGTTTGAAGAGTGAAGATGTGATTGGGAAAACCATTAGAGAGGTTTTGCCTCATACTGATAAATCATGGATGCATATATTTGCACAGGTTATTTCAACTGGAGAGCCCATAAATTATGAAGACTACTCTATTAGTTTAGGTAAATATTACAGTGTTAAAGTATACTCACCTAAGCAAAATCAAGTTGCAGTGTTGTTTGAGGATATAACGCAAAGAAAACAGATGGATGAGAAGATTCTCTTTGCAAGTAAGCATGACTACTTAACAAACTTACCTAACCGACGTTATTTTGATGAAAAGATAAAGGAGTTGGATCAGCCACAAAATTATCCATTGATAATTTCCATGATGGACATTGATGGACTAAAACTCATTAATGACACATTAGGTCATTTTGTTGGTGATCAAGCCATCATTGCGGTTGCTAAACAACTACAGACCACTTTTGGTGAACATGCTTTTGTAGCACGAACAGGTGGAGATGAGTTTATGATTGTATGTGCAAACACACTCATCAGTGAGTTCAAGCAAAAACGTAATGAAATGATTGAAACCATGTCAAAGATAAAAATCCAAGGGGTTGATATCTCTTTATCTTTTGGAATTGCGGTTAAGTCAGAGAGTACTGAATTGATTCAAGACATCATTATCAAATCAGAAAATGATATGTACGCTAATAAGGTTTTGCATGGTCAAAGTGCCCGCAATCAAATCATTGTTACTTTGTTTGATGCTTTAAAAAACAAGTATGAAGAAGAGAAAATTCATTCATCACGGGTAAGTCAATATTGCTCTTTAATGGGGGAATGCTTAGGATTATCTGAAGGTGAAAAACTAGAGCTTGAACTGGCGGGAAGAATGCATGATATTGGAAAGATTTCTATTCCTGATACGATACTAAGAAAACCAGGCAAACTCAATGATGAAGAATGGAACATCATGAGAAATCACACCACGAATGGATATCAAATACTTCGCTCAGCAGATCAATACTCTAGACTTGCGGAATATTCATTAACCCATCATGAACGCATGGATGGGAAAGGGTATCCACAAGGACTTAAAGGTGAAGAGATTCCACTGTTTTCAAGAATCATTGCAATCTGTGATGCCTATGAGGCAATGACTTCAGATCGTCAATACCGCAAGGCAATGACAAGTCAAGAAGCAGTGAAAGAAATAATAAGATGTGCGGGCACACAGTTTGATGAGAAACTAGTAAAGATTTTCATTGAAGAAGTGATTCCACAGATGACATAGATAAATCATCCAATTATTCAAATTAAAAGCAATAACCCGTACAGAGGTTATTGCTTTTTAGTTAGAGCATTAGTCTAAGGATTAAAGTGGTTTAAATCGTGCGTTAAAGAAGCGAAGCATTGGAGGTTCATAGACAAATTCTAAACCTGTAATGCTCTCTCTTTTATTATACAGAGCAATGACCGCATCAGCGACCACATCCATATGGGCATAAGTATACACTCGACGAGGAATGGTAAGACGCACAAGTTCTAATTTAGGACTGTGGTTTTTGCCTGTTTCTTTGTTTCTTCCCGCAGAGACAATACCACGTTCCATGGAGCGAACTCCAGATTCAATGTACAAGTGTGCAGCTAAGGCTTGTGCAGGAAGTTGATCTTGACTTAAATGAGAGAGGAATGCACGAGCATCCAAGAACACTGCATGACCACCCACGGGACGTACAATAGGAACACCTGCTGCTTCCAATTGATCACCTAAATATTTGACTTGTTCAACACGGTGAGCAATGTAAGCATAGTCTACAGACTCTTTGATGCCAATGGCCATGGCTTCCATGTCACGTCCTGCCATACCACCATAGGAAGGCATACCCTCAAACACCACTACGAGTTCTTTACTTCTTGCGAACAAGGTGTCATCATTCATGGCCAAGAAACCACCAATGTTGACCATACAGTCTTTCTTGCCAGACATGGTACATCCATCACCATAACTCATCATCTCAAGTAAGATGTCTTTAATGGAAGTATGTTTGTAGCCTTCTTCACGTTTCTTAATGAAATAAGCATTCTCTACACAACGTGTCGCATCAAAGAAGATATCAATGTTGTGCTTTTTGCATAAGGCACTGACTTCTCTCATGTTTTGCATGGAGACAGGTTGTCCACCTGCTAGGTTAACTGTGACAGCTAAGCAAACATAAGGGATACGATCTGCGCCATACTCATCAATGAGGGCTTGAAGCTTAGTCAAATCAATGTTGCCTTTGAAAGGGTGATCCACACTAGGGTCATGAGCTTCATCAATGATGATGTCTTTAAAAGTACCCCCATTGGCTTCCTGATGGTAGCGCGTTGTGGTGAAGTACATGTTTCCTGGAATGATATCTCCAGGTTTAATTTTTAATCGGGACAATAGATTCTCTGCTCCTCGCCCTTGATGGGTAGGAACCATGTGTTTAAACCCATAATACTCTTTGACTACCGCATCCAAGTGAAGAAAGTTGCGGCTTCCCGCATAGGCTTCATCACCAATCATCATGCCTGCCCATTGACGATCACTCATGGCAGTGGTGCCACTGTCCGTGAGTAAATCAATGTACACATCTTCACTTTTGAGAAGAAAGGTATTGTATCCCGCTTCAATCATTGCGGCTTCTCTTTCTTCTTTACTCATGGTTTTCATCATCTCAACGACTTTAATTCTAAAGGGTTCTGCTGGATAGTGATTCATTCTAAATCTCCTTATTAAGTCTACTTTAACGATGATTGTAAGCGCTGTCAATGCATCTTTAAGATGTAAATGATGATAGTGAAAGAGAATTTTTTCATGTGATTGAAAGATTATATGAAAGACTAGGACCAACTTCATACATTGATTCAGTGATGGATCATCATTGATCTTAGGGGATTGCATATGCTTAATCAAGAATATAAAGAGTGAGGTATGAAGCAATATCTAAATGTTCATTAACCATTATTTGCAGTTTAATCTTGATTACTTTTCAACCATTAAGTTGTATACTAATGATATCAAAAACAAGCATTTCCACATCGCAGTGATTAATAGCACTGTCTCTATTTCAAGGAGTTACATGGGCAATTATACAATGACAGTCATGATTTCAATGTCTACAATGGCTTATGCAGCCATATTGTTTACCATGTACTTTATTCGAAAAGAGCAATCACTCATCTTATTTACCCTAGCTTTTGTTTTCGCAACCATCAGTGGTCTATCACTTTCACTTCAAAATCTTCAAAATGAGTTTTTTGGCATCATTGTATTCACTGTTTCCTTTTATCTTTTTTTCATTTATATCACTGCTGGTTATACCCAGTTCTTTAAAAACAGAAATCTCCCTCAACGAATATGGATGTTCTTTCTTATCGCATCCTTCTCAATGCTTGTATTCACCTATGTTTTTCCGATTTATTGGATAAGAGAGGTGATTACGTTTGCCTTGTTCATCATCGTGTTGATTGATTTTTATCGTCATAATCTTAACCAACTCAAAACCTTATCAAAGTATGCAAATATGGACTAAGGGTGATTACTATTGCTAACATTTTGGCTTACACCCTCATGGGTGTCATTGCTCTATTCACTCGAAACGCATCATCCTCTTTACTCTTTGAAAGAGACCTCACCCTAGGTTTTGTTTTGATCCAGATCAATTTTGCTTGTTGGGTTGCCTCGATTTTTGTCATTGGAAATGAGCGGTTGATCAGAGAACTTAATGAAAAGAATGAACGTTTGTTTGAACTATCCAAGTATGATTACTTAACTGGGTTGTATGCTCGACGATTTATTGAAGAAGAAACGCATCGACTCATGGCTCGAGCTAATCGTTATCATCATGCTTTGTCGGTTTTTGTGTTTGATATCGACTATTTTAAAACCATCAATAATCAACATGGTCATACCATAGGAGATCAAGTGTTAAGAGAAGTGTCAAAACTCATCAAAAAGCATATTAGGAATGCTGATTTGCTAAGCCGTTGGGGAGGAGATGAGTTTTTGGTTGTATTACCTCATACCAATGAGGATCAAGCGCTTCAATTGGCGCAAAAAATCAGTGATATGATTGGCACACTTCAATTGGAACACATTCAACAACTCACCATTAGTGGAGGGGTGGCTGAATATCATCATCAAGAATCGTTTGATGATTGGTTTAATCGTGCAGATCAAGCACTCTATCAAGCCAAAAACAGGGGAAGGGACCTTATTTACTGCTTAAGTAGTCCACAAGACTTGAACGATCATCACTCAACTCAAATCAATCACTAAAAAGACATTCATGTGTGATGAATGTCTTTGTTTATTTCATTAAACATGTTTTCTACTCTTCATTCAAAAGCATGGTTTTGAATTCTTGAAGCTTTTGTTTACGCTCTTCACTTACTTCAGGATACTGTGGATCAATGGATTCCAGTGTGCTAACCACAATCTCTGCGATTACTGCACGTGCGAACCATTTTTTATCTGAAGGAACCACATACCAAGGACATTCACGTGTGGCAGTTGCATTGATGGCTTCCTCATAAGCTTTCATGTACTTGTCCCAGTAGCCTCGTTCCACAATGTCTCCATCACTGAATTTCCAGTTTTTGCTAGGATCATCAATGCGTTGTAAGAATTGCTTCTTTTGTTCCTTCTTGGAAATATTAAGGAAGATTTTAATGACTCTAAAGCCATTGTCATGAAGATGCTTCTCATAATTCTTGATTTGCTCATAGCGATCATGAAAGATGTCTTGGGTGATTACTCTTTCAGGGAGTGCAGTTTTCTTATGAAGATCATGCACTTTCACAACCAACACATCCTCATAGTAAGAACGATTAAAGATGGTTATCATTCCTCGTTGAGGAGCAACTTTCATGGCTCTCCATAAATAATCATGAGCAAGATCTTCGGCAGAAGGGACTTTAAAATTATGAACTGATATCCCTGCAGGATTCACACCACTCATGACATACTTGACTGCACCATCTTTACCTGCCGCATCCATGGCTTGAAAGATGATGAGAACCCCTTCTTTTCCTTGGGCATACAAACGTTCCTGAAGTCCTTGTAAGTCATTGATGTGATCATCACGTCTTTCTTCAGCTTCTTCTCGATCTTTAAAATTTCCTTCTTGTTTAGTGTCAAATTCACTTATTTTAAAAGGCTTACTTCCATCAAAGCGAAAATGATCAATGTTCATGATGTGTCCTCCTA
>DAIDML010000226.1 GCA_027449005.1 Erysipelotrichaceae bacterium
CGGGACTTTGACAGTTGAAAACAAGATAAAATCTAATGAGTAGCGTGAATGCTGCTTTTTTTGTGTCAAGCACTAAAATAACTGTGTTGTATGTGTTGTATGTTGTAGTATGTTATGGTATACTTTCAGTATGAAACTATACTATGATAAACGAGCGAAAGATCCTATCTACTACGCACAACAAGGTTTTCGTAATGGAAAGAAAACTACTACCAAAAATGTCGCCATCATTGGAAAACATTCAGAACTGCTTAAGATCACGGATGACCCGATGGCCTATGCCAAACAACAGATTGACAAATTGAACAAGGAGTTTAAAAACAACAAGGTAACGATGGAAGTCACTGTTGACTTTGATCAAAAAGTCAAAGCATCCAACGACCTAGTTTCTTCAAGCAATCTTAGAAACATTGGCTATTTCTTTCTCCAACATGTTTATAATGATCTTCATATTGATTCCTTTTTCAAGAAGATGACCGAAGGTTCTAAAATCACATTTGACCCTAACCTAGTCAATCGTTTCTTAACCTATGCTAGAATTCTAAAACCAGATTCAAAGCAAGGCACTTACAGCCAACTCAATCGCTACTATGAGGAGCCTGACTTTGACTACCAGCACATTCTTCGTTCCATGGATATCATGCAAAAACACTATGATGAATATATTGAGCATTTATTTCATCATAGTAATCGTATTATCACACGTGATACCTCGGTTTGTTATTTTGACTGTACCAATTATTATTTTGAAGTCGAAGAAGATGATGAGGATTACATTGATGAAGTTACAGGTGAGGTCATCAAGGGTCTTCGAAAGTACGGTCCTTCTAAAGACCATAAACCCAATCCTTTAGTTGAAATGGGATTGTTTATGGATACAAATGGAATACCCATCACGATGAATATTAATTCAGGTTCAGACAATGAACAAATCTGTGCCCTTCCTTTAGAAGAGAAGCTCACGCACATGCTTAAGGGTAAAAAATTTATTTACTGTGCGGATGCGGGACTCGGTTCTTTGAATATTCGGAAATTTAATTCCATGGGAGGAAGAGCCTTTATTGTCACTCAGTCCATTAAAAAACTTTCCAACACATTGAAGGAAGCAGTGTTTAATGATTATGATTATCGACTTCTTTCTACAAATGAACCAATTACGATTGAAACAATGAAAACTTTTGATAAAACAGACACGGCAAATATGTCGTTATACTCAGACAAGGCTTATAAAGTAATCAATGCCGATAAAGTCGTTGATCTTGGATTACAGGAAGAAAAAGTAGGGATCAATGGTAAAACCCGCAAAATGAAATCAAAAGCAACATTACAACAAAAAGTAATTATTACTTTTTCTCGTAAGATGATGGAATACCAACGACAAATCAGAAACAAGCAAATTGCACGTGCACATAAACTACTTAAAAAT
This sequence comes from Erysipelotrichaceae bacterium, assembly GCA_027449005.1. GTDB lineage: Bacteria > Bacillota_I > Bacilli_A > Erysipelotrichales > Erysipelotrichaceae > UBA6182. The sequence goes on from DAIDML010000226.1 coordinate 1,427, forward strand.
ATGGATCCTAGTAGCTTTAAAAAAGGGCCAAATGATGTCACACGTTTTATTAAACGGATATCTTCCACAAAGCAAGGAGTCAAGGTCACTGATTCGTATGTCATTAACCAAAGCGTGATTGATGAAGAAGAGAAATATGATGGTTATTATGCTATCGCAACTAATCTAGATGACGATATCAAAACAATTCTTGAGATTAGTGCCAATCGATATAAAATAGAAGATTGTTTTAGAGTCTTGAAGACCAACTTTGAAGCAAGACCTGTCTGGCATTATAATAGAAATCGCATTATTGCACATTTTATGATTTGTTATACTGCTTTACTGGTTTATCGTCTATTGGAAGCTAAGCTTGATCAATATGGAACTCACTTTACGATTGAAAACATTATTGAAACCTTAAAAAACATGAATGTGAATAATGTTCAAGACATGTATTATCAATCCACTTATAATGGTTCGCAAGTCTTAACTGCGCTCAATGGTGTCTTTAATTTAGGATTAGACAAGAAATACTACCAACCTAAAGAACTCAATAAAAAGATTAAAAAGATTTCGTCTTAGTATTTACATACAACATTCTAAAAACACAACGAAGAGGAGAATACCCACTAATCATGCAGGGTTTCGCCTCTTCGTTTCATCATTAACTGTTAAAGTCGGGATAGTATTAAGTAGAATACAACCTAAAGAATGGAGACTAGAATGAAAATCGCATGGTTAGGATTAGGATTAATGGGATCAAGGATGGTTACACACTTGACTCGCTTTCATGATGTTCATGTTTATAATCGCTCAACAAGCAAAAGTGAACCATTTAGGGAGAGTGCCACCGTTCACAACTCAATTGCATCGTGTGTCAAGGATGCTAATGTGGTCATCATGATGTTGTCGACACCTGATGTTGTAAAGTCTGTTTTTACAACTGAGGTCCTCCCCCACGTTAATGCAGATACCATCATCATTGATATGTCCACTAACCTTCCTTCTTTAACAACCACACTGTATGAACAAGCCAAAGCAGCTCACTTGCATTGGGTGGATGCCCCTGTTAGTGGAGGATTAGGAGGAGCTGCACAAGCAACTCTATCCATCATGGTAGGTGGAGATCAAGCTATCGTTAAACGTTTGATGCCTCTTTTAGAACTCATGGGATCAAAAGTCAAGTATTGTGGTCCTTCAGGA
>DAIDML010000227.1 GCA_027449005.1 Erysipelotrichaceae bacterium
CTCCACCATATCTTTGCTCAGTGTATCGTAGGGATGTTCACTGACATCAAAGCCAGGATAGTCAATAAGGGTCCATTCCCCTAACGTGCGTCGTATCGGGGCTTGTGTGGTGTGCGCAAAAGGTGATGTTAGTAAGGAGGATTCCCCTAAAAGTGCATTCACACAGCTGCTTTTACCCACATTCACTAATCCAATGATGGAGAAGAGCTGTTGATTGGACGCTTTCATCGCTGCATGAATATGCTCAAGTGTCCATGATAGGTGCTTGGAGAAAGGAATGATGTAGAGCGGATGAATCTTGTATTTTCGACACAGGGATTGGATTTGCTCAATGCGTGTGTGCCATAAATCCGTTGGATACACATCCATCTTGGTTAGAATCATGATGAAATCCTCTTGTAGCCAATGATGATTGATGCGTTGTAAGCTTTCCTCAACAAACATGGCATCCACACACCACAGTACCATGCCTTCATAAGACTGGTTGGTGTGTTTAGGCACTGCCCTTTGAATGGAAGAGGTATCCTTGTAGTGTTTGTATCTAAAACACGATTGACAATAGTCTGATCCTACCTTAGGAGAATATCCTTCCAAGTGAGGATGATCATTTTGGAGTGGATGACCACATCCTTTACATGTGTTGTTCATAATCTTCAATCCATTTCTTTTCGATGCGTCGAATCACACCATTGTATCCAACATCCTTGGAAGTCAGTGGTTTATGGTAGATGGTATAAAAGTGATGGAGTTTTCCTCCTAAAATATCGGTTAACAGTTGATCTCCAATCACCATCACGTCTTGAGCAGTTCTGTGGTGCTGTTTGAGTATCTTGCGATAATAAAGACTCACTGGCTTAAAGGCCACTTCATAAAGTTCACATTCAAGGTGTTGGGCTAAAGTCTTAAAGATCGGATGGGCATTGTTGGAAATGAGCACCACCGTTCCACCTTTTTCTTGATACTCAAGCATCCATCGAATCCCTTCTTCATTAATGGTATGGGAGGTCTTGAAGATCAAGGTGTTATCACAATCCACCAACGCTAAAGGAAACCTTCCAACAAGCATATCTAAAGGAAGTTCACTGAACGAAGCAATAATGCGATTGGGTTTGAGTATGGACTTTAACATAGTCACATTATACCAAAACTCTTCTATCATGCGTGAAAATGTTGTATCATTGTTTCATTGTCTTTGAAAATATGATATAAAAATACGGGGTAACGCTATGAACACAAAAGTACTATTAATCAATGTTGAAGTGGTCACCACTTCCTACATACATGATTTTAAACACTATCATTACAACATTGCCAACCAACAGTTTCCTGTGGTTGACGATTTTTTTGAGAGTGCCATATCAGCAGCTTATGATCAAAAAGAGAAAACCAATTATCGCTATCCACGCTTTGACTTGTTTTCAAGTGAGGTTAAAGCCTTGTTTGATCATGTTAATCCTACCATCAATGCAAGCAATGAACGCTTAGCCACCCTGGTAGCATTAGCAAAACAATTCAACTATAAGATTGCTTTTATCTTTGATCAAGGCAAGAAACAAGGACAACATCTTGAACCTATCTTACTTGATTGGGTCAATGATGCGGTCGTCTTGTTTGGTGATCAAAGCTTCCTAGGAAAACCAGAACCCAACTTGTATGTTCGTGCAATCAAGCATTTTAATGCTAATGCTAATCATGCACTTGTCATTGATAGCACTCGCAATGGCATCCTTGCTGCTCATCTTGCGGATGCACGCAGCATTTATGTGGATCAGGGCTTAGGCATTTCTGAGCGAATCTTCAAGTATTCCACGTATCAAGTGAGTGAATTAAATGAAATAGAAGCGATTCTCAAAGCTATTGAAGAAGAAAGATGAAGTGAAACTTCATCTTTTATTTAATATCGAAACTGATGGGTTCAAAACTGTGAGTTGGTGCTACAGGTTCAACTTCAAAGTAAGAGCGTGATGGATCAATGTCCTCGCACAGTGTGAATTGTTTAATTAAGACCTCTTTACTGGTGAGTGAATCATGAGAACTGAAGGTGGAATCCAATGATTTAATGGGAATGTCTTTTGCCCATATTTCCATCATTTTATCTTCATTCATCACATGAAAATTGGACGTTGAAGCGACATTGAGAGCCCATTTTAAGGTTGTTGGATTGGACTTGACTTTCTTAAAGGTAGAATCCCCTTTGAATGGTCGTTTTCCAAAGCGACAATCGC
>DAIDML010000228.1 GCA_027449005.1 Erysipelotrichaceae bacterium
ATACTATCAATGAGATACCACTGATTAAACTAATTTTTTGCCATTTCTTCATGATAAATCTCCTTGAATTGCATAGGTCATGTATGAGTGCAATTCAAAATACATTGAAATTGCTTGTTGAATGGTTTCGGTATCACAAAGCGAGGCTTGTTGAACAGCTTTTAAACATCCATGAAAAATACCTGTTGATAACATTTGAATGAGTAATTGATATTGCTGCAAGTTAAGGTCAATGGATTTATCCCATTGACTAGCAAGGCGAGTTAAGAAAACATGCAGTTGTTGTTGAATGAGTGCTGATGAAACAGGATCATTCAGTGCTATGCTTAGTGCTTGTGCATCTTGCTCAATTAACGACATCAACGTTGATGAAAATGTTTCAACCATGGCCTTGAAAGCCAACTGTGGTTGATCATACTGAGTAGGATCGAGTGATAATAGGATTTCAAACTCACTTAATGTGGTACGAATCACTGCTTCATACAGCTCTTGTTTGCCATTGAAATAACGATATACATTACCTACACTGATGTTTGCTTCATGAGCAATATGGCGAAGAGAGGCTAATTGATAGCCTTTTTCCTTGAATTCTTTACTTGCTGCTAATAGAATTTGATCTTTGATGGAATCTTTCAATGTTTGCATAGTGACCTCATCAAAAGTATACAACTGTTCATTATTGAATTCAATCAAAATGAAAAGAGCTTTCGCTCTTTAATATGTAATTTCATTGACTTGTTTAAGGGCATAACGAGCAAGCAGTGGACCAAATAGTTCTAAGACAAGAACAGTTGAAAGAATGAGTACTTGTATCGTATTAGCATACTCAGGTACTACACTTTGTGCTACATAGGTTAAACCAATAGCTACCCCACCTTGTGGTGATAGTGCAAACCCTAAGTATTTACCATGATGAGGATTTTGCTTCATGGATTTAATGCCTAAGTATGACCCTAATGATTTACCTGTTTGACGCATGAGTATGTAGACAATTCCAAACAATCCAATGGATGGAAGTATCCATAGGTTTAAATGGGTTCCTGTTAACACAAAAAACATGATAAAGATAGGTGGAGCACTTCGCTCAATGAGCTCAGCTACAATATCATAATGCTCTGATAGGTTTGCAAACGTAGCCGATAATGCCATGATCAAAAGCAAACTGGATGCATGTAAAGTTGAAGCTAATGCTGCACCTAAAAGAAGTGAAGTGATGGCTAAGGTATATCGATTTGCTCTTGATTTGAAAAATCGCATGAGATATGAAAGCAATGTTCCTAGTAGTACCCCTACAAGAAGTGAAAGAATGATTTCAATGAAGGGTTCTAACACTAACATTAAACTTAAAGATGTTTTTTGAATAAGCATGTTTGCAATGGCTGCATTGACTCCAAAAAGCATTAAGGCAACCGCATCATCAATGGCAACGACTGAAAGCAATAAATCAGTGAAAGGCCCTTTAGCCTTGTATTCTTTTATTACCATGACTGTTGCCGCAGGGGCTGTCGCACTGGAAATAGCTCCTATCACTAATGCAAATGGAAGTGAAGCACCTAAGAGTAAGAATCCTACTGTAACGAAGACATAAGCAACAAAGGCTTCAAGAAATGCAACCACAATTGGTGTTAATCCTACTTGTTTAAAATAGGAAAGTTTGAATTGAGAGCCGATGGAAAAAGCAATCACAAGTAAAGCAAGTGATGAAACAAAGGATAAAGATTCGACAATATCATCATTGAGAATATTGCTCATGCTTGAACCAAGTAGCAATCCAGCAATCAGGTATCCTATGAAGGATGGGATTTTAATTTTCTTAGCCACACGACCAAAAAACATCCCACTCATGAGCAATACACTGAGTGGGGCAAAGATTGAATCAGTTAGAAAGGTCATGTTACTGAATTCCTCTGACTTGATCGAGTGAGAAACTGAATGCTATTCCAGTATTAGGTTGATCAAGTGATCCAATCACAGATTCAATGGAAGTCATGGTTAATTCGACTTGTTCCTCTCTGACTATCACAAACAAGGTTGCACTTTCCTTTGACGTCATTTCAAAGAGTTGGCGAAACGATCCAACAAACCACTCATCACTGTCTTCACTCAGGGTAGAGATCATACCTTTTGATGACAACAATGTAGCTCCTTTAATTCCTACTTCATTCAATGTGCTTAGCACTTTCTTCGTTTTTGAGATGTCTTGAATGACACATACGACACATTTCATAAAAATTCTCCTTAACACGTGAGTTATTATACTCCTAACATTCATGATTCTCAAGTTAATGTGAAAACGTATGGCACAGATGATAAAATAAGACTATGTCAAAGCCCCTTCTTCAATGCCCTGTATGTCAACAACCCCTGTATCTTACTCAACATTACAGTTGTGGAAAACATCATTTTGATCGTGCCAAAGAAGGTTATGTGAACTTGTGTATTCCTCCAATTAGAGGAGATGATGCCTTGCTTGTGAATGCACGTGCCAACTTCTTTCAAACTAATCCTTATAAACCTTTAATGGTTAAACTTCAATCCATGGTTGCTTCTTTTTCAACGGTTTTGGATGTCGGATGTGGAACAGGTGCGTATCTTGAATTCATGAAAAGAAACGATTCAACACTCACCACGATCGGATGTGATGGATCAAAATTAGCCATCAAAAAAGCAGCTAAGCTTGACACTCAAACATTGTATATGGTGGCAAATATGAATGCTTTACCACTCCTTAATGAAAGTGTAGATGTCATACTGAGTGTGTTTGCCCCTTACAATAGTGAAGAGATTCAAAGAGTATTAAAGCCTAACGGGCAATTGATTGTTGTTCAACCTGCTCCTAATCATTTGTTTGAATTGAAACAAGTGCTATATGACATTGTAAAACTTAACCCAGATACCACTTTAACCATCCCTGGATTAACGGGTAATCTTAATGAACAATTGGAATTTGAGATGATCCTTAATCAAGATGAACTACAAGCATTATTTGCAATGACACCTTATGTTTATACCAGTTCTCAGCAAGCAAGCATGAAACTAAAAGCCCTTGTTTCACTCAACATAAAGGCATCATTTAAGATCTCTGTATTCACAAAATAAAAGGATGATGGCTCATCCTATTTAAACCATAAAGCTAATTCTGATTGAGCACTTTCATCACTGTCCGAAGCATGGACTAAATTTTGAACTAAACGTCCCTCCTTGATAGCCACATTCATGTCATCTTCACCAAATTTTCCTCGTATGGATGAAGGATCGGCTTCTTTAGGATTGGTTTTTCCAATGAATGTTCTTACACTGTTTACCACATCATCATCTTTAGTGATTTCTGCAATCACCACATCTTGATTCACAAACGTTTCAAGAATTCGTTCTCTAAAATGTGGTAATTGAACTCGAGAGATGACTTCATCATAATGGGCTAAAATGGTGGATTCATCCACCGTTTTAAGTTGTTTTCGAACAATGGTGTACCCTGCTTGTTTAAACTCTAAAAGAATAAGATCGACCAGGTTTCTTTGTAAAGCATCGGGTTTCAACATGACAAACGTTGATTTCATACTTTCTCCTTTAAATGATTGTTGATACTATTATACACTAAATCATTTTCATTCAACTAATTCAAGTTATTTGGTTAGAATGAGTGACAGATTTAAACTTCGTTTCTTGATTCAAGGTTGTCATTGCGATACAAATACCCTATAATTTGTGTGAAATCATAAGAAGGGAACGCATCATGGATTTTCATCATATTGACCTGTTGAACCATACGATATTGGAGCAACTTGAACGTTTTACTCTTATGCCCATGGTTGTATTTAATGAGCATCGTTTACTGTATGCCAATATTTACTTTCAAGATGCCATCAAAGAGGAATCGATTGATCCAATTTTCAATAATATCTATCATGATATCAATCATTTGAATCGCGAACCAAGACAAGAGATACGGGTGAAAAACTCCTATGGAGAAACGTATTATTTTGATGTTATGTTAAAGACGGTGGTTTACGATAAGAAGCCAGCTACTTTCGCTTTGTTGGTAGACATTAGTGATCGTAAGAAATATGAACAAAACGTAGCACAAATTGCCAAGTTAAGAGCACTAATCATAGAAATCTCCAATTCAATTCTAGATAGCACTGATTTAGAATCCTTTTATAATTTTGTTTTAAATACAACACTAAAAGCTTTGGATAAGTCCACCTTAGGAACCATCCTTATATTAGATGAAGATTATTTTCATATAGCGGCAAGTGTAGGATACAGTAAGGAAGTGTTTACGTTTAAACTTCCTTATAAAGAATCCTTTATCTATAAAGAAACCCATGGTCGAGTGGATCGCATTGTGAACATCGATGATGCAACCCAACTCTCTTACTATATCCCTGTCACCACCGAATATGGTGAACAAGTTTACATCCATTCAGCTTTAAGTGCACCGATTTACTTCCAAGGAAAACTGTATGGGTTGATCAATGTTGATTCACTTGAATCTTTTGCATTCAGTGAAGATGACATTAAATCCATTGAATTTATTTCTAAGTCCATCGAAATCGCAATCACCAATCGTTTGCTTTATGAAGAGAAAGCTTACCTTTCTCGCTTTGATCGTGTGACCGGTCTATATAATCGTCACTTCTTTGATGAACACAGTGATATTATCATTAAACGAGCCACACGCTATGATGAACATTTTCATCTCGTCATGATTGATGTGGATAATCTTAAACATGTGAATGATGAATACTCTCATCTTGTAGGAGATGAAATCATCGCCTTAGTGGCTCAACTCATCAAAAACAGCATGCGTGAAAGCGATGTTTTTGCGCGTTATGGTGGAGATGAGTTTGTTGGACTATTGTTTAATGCTTCTGTTGATGATTTGATTGTTAAGTTTGAAGAACTCAACAACGTTTTAAAACAAACTCCAATCCCATTTCAAGGCAAATCAATCTATTCTTCCATTAGTTATGGTATCGCAACCTTCAATGATGACGGTAACACCATTTATGACTTGATTCGTGTGGCGGATGATCGAATGTACGCTTATAAGAATGCTCAAAAAGATTCAGGTGAACCGCATGAAGATTAAGTTGCGTTCTATCAAGACCCAAATCACAGTCACCCTTCTTTTAGTGATGTCGGCTGTGTTTTTAATGTTAGGGTTTCTTTCATCGCAACGACTTAATGAACTCCCCAACATCATACTTGAACAATACCAGGAAATTGCTTTCGCAAGAGCACGTGAATTAGGTAATGAAATTCAAGGACTGCGCAATCAAGTGGAAATGATTGCTTTATCAAATGTGGCAAAGTCCATGGATTTAGAATCCATTCAAACCTTACTTTTAACCATGTCTACACAAGGTCGTTTTAGGAATTTTACATTTTCAAATGCACAGGGTGAAGCTTGGGCTACGTACAATCATAACCATACAGACTGTTGATTTTTTTGAAATCATCGATGGATAAAATAAGCACATAAATATAGGATCCATAATGTGGTGTTTGTGAGACTTGAGCCATTTCATTCACAAAGCTAAAGAAATTGTTGAGTCCTGTAATTGGATCGACATACGTTAAATCTTTGATTTGAGTTAGCATTTGATTGAAGCTCTTTGCGGCTTCACCTAATTCATTTGGAATCGATTCATCTGCTTTAATATTTAAGTTACCATTTTTTGCTTCTTCAAAGGCAAGTTGTAGATTTAAAATTGGGGTTACAATAGCATTGGTTGATAAAAGCAAAATAATGAATAAGATAACCAATGCTGCGATTAAGGAAGCGTTAATGGTGGTTGAAACTTCATTGGTTTTCGCAAAAGCTTGCACTTCATTGATGCTTAGAATAAGTTTCCATTCATTGGTGAATGGAATGTCGGATACCACATTGATGAGGGTTGCACCATTATCTTTAAACGTAAATATTCGATCACCATCATCATCAAGATAAGATAAATCCAACTGTGTTAAATCCATGAAAGTATCTGAGATTGTGATGTCTTGAGCAGGATGTGCTACAACACTTCCAAACTCATCCACAATCCAAGCATAACCATCTTCTTGAAAACGAATTGAGGCAAGAAGTTCATCCATGAATCGCGTGGATACAACCCCATTGATTAATCCAATATGATCTCCATCTTCATCAGTGATAGCATGTGATACTGTGATGATGGGAATAGGTTCAGGAATAAAAGGGCTTATGAAGGGGCGAGATAGAAAACTTGCTCGTTTCTTAATGAAGATCTCATTGAATTGTTCTTGATTCGATATGTCAATGGTTTGATTATACGTAGCCCAAGCTTCACCCTGTGCATTTGAAAATGTAAAATTCCTAAAACGACCTTGTGTAGACATG
>DAIDML010000229.1 GCA_027449005.1 Erysipelotrichaceae bacterium
AGATGAAGTGAACCTTCATCTTTATTTTATATCGAAACTGATTGGCTCAAAACTGTGGGATGGTACACTAGGTTCAACCTCAAACAAAGAGTGAGATGGATCAATGTCTTCACACAAAGTGAATTGCTTGATGAGTGCATCTTTACTGCTAAGTGAATCATGAGAACTGAAAGTTGAATCTAATGATTTGATTGGTATATCTTTCGCCCAAATCTCCACCACTTTATCTTCAGACATGACATGGAAATTGGACGTTGAAGCGACATTGAGAGCCCATTTTAAGGTTGTTGGATTGGACTTGACTTTCTTAAAGGTAGAATCCCCTTTGAATGGTCGTTTTCCAAAGCGACAATCGCTCAGTTTAATGCGTTTTAAACCATCATGTTGATTCATTAAGATGAGATAGTCATGGGTACAGATTTCCATCCCAATGAGTTCATCATCAGCCCCTAAGTTCATGGCTTTCACCCCTTTAGCCTTAGTTGAGACAAAAGGCACATCCTTACTCTCATATTTAGACACATACCCTTGGGCACTGATGCAAGCAATGACTTGTGGTGAATCACACACATGAGCACTGATGACACTGTCAGTCTTATCTAAAATCATGCACAGTGATGTTTTAGAAAGACGAGTGAGTGAGAATTCTTTAAGAAAGGTTTGTTTGATGATGCCACTGGCAGAGGCCATGATGAGCGTGTAAGGGGCATCAAAGTTTTTCACTAAAACTGCTTTCACAACAATCGCTCGAGCATCATGTTTCACATAGGCTGAGAAATGATCTCCTGAATCTTTGTATTTGCTTTCTTTTAACTCATACACAGGAATGATGCCATAATAGCCATCACTGAGGATAAACAAGAGATGATCAAGTGAATCAGTTTCACTTTCCCCTACCCAAACATCCTTCGCTTTGATGCCTGCTTCACTTGATGCATTGGCACTGCGTAAGCTGACCTTCTTAACATATCCATCGCGAGTCATGGAAACCACCACACGATCATTTTGAATCATCTTCACTTTATCAATGACCACTTTGGCTTCTTGAGAAGACAATTGGGTACGTCGTGGTGATGGGAACTGTTTCTTAATGACTTCCAATCGACGAATGATTTCATGATTAAGCAGTGATTGAGAAGATAGCAGACCTTCATAGTATTCAATTTCATTGAGGGCTAAGGCGAATTCTTCTTTTAATGCCACAATGTCCGTGTTGGTTAAGCGATACAAGCGTAAAGAGACAATGGCTTCGGCTTGTTCAAAAGAGAAATCATAGGTATGGACTAAGTTTTGCTTCGCATCTTCTTTATTTTTGGATTGACGAATCAAAGCAATCACTTCATCCACAATGGAGATGGCTTTAATAAGTCCAGTAATGATGTGCACACGTGCACTCAGTTTATTCACACGATAACGTGCTAAACGGGTTAACACATCTTGGTAATGCGCAATCATGCCTTCTAGCATCATCTTGAGAGAACAAAGTCGTGGGGCACGATCAATGATGGCCACCATGTTGATGTTGTAGACAATTTGAGCTTCAGTGTGCTTGAATAACACATTCTTAACCAATTCTAAATCCGCATCAGGTTTACAATCAATGACGATACGTAAACCATTACGATCCGATTCATCTCTGACATCCACCATCACATCCAACGTCTTATTGACCATTAAATCATCAATGCGTTTCACTAAACTGCTTTTAACGACTTCATAAGGAATTTCAGTGATGATGAGTTGCTTGAGTGTTTTCTTCTCTACTGTTTCAAACTTCGCTCTTAAGGTAATCTTGCCTTTACCACTCTCATACACAGAAGCCATGTTTTCATGTTCAAGACAATCTCCTCCCGTTGGAAAATCAGGAGCAGGCATGATGGAACAGTAATCTTGAGTCGTCATGTTTGGATCACGTAGGGTCGCAATGATCGCATCCACCACTTCATGCAGATTAAAAGGAGGGATGTTGGTGGCATACCCTGCCGCAATCCCTGTGGACCCATTCACAAGTAAATGAGGAATTAAGGTTGGTAAAACGGAAGGTTCATGATCGGAATCATCAAAGTTGGATACAAAACCAACTGTATCTTCATTGATGCCTTCCATCATCATTTGGGCATATTGAGAAAGACGTGCTTCGGTATAACGCATGGCTGCTGCTGGATCATCATCAATCGATCCATTATTACCTTGCATGTCCACTAAACAATGATTGTTTTTCCATGGTTGCGATAAACGCACCATCGCATCATACACACTGCTATCCCCATGAGGGTGGTAGTTACCAATGACGATCCCCACTGTTTTCGCTGATTTACGATAAGGCTTATCAAAGTGATTGCCTTGTTCATGCATTGCATAAATGATGCGACGTTGCACTGGTTTTAAACCATCTCGAACATCAGGTAAAGCCCGATCCAAGATAATGTACTTCGCATATCTTGAAAAGCGATCATCCATGATTTCTTCTAAAGAGATATCCTTCACATTCTTGATTTCACTCATACCTCTTCCTCACTCAATGAAAAGGACACATGATCATTGATCCACTCACGACGTAAGTGAGCTTTGTCTCCCATTAGTAAACTGACTTTCTTGTTGGCCACATACGCATCTTCAATGCTAATGAGCAGTAAACTGCGTGATTTAGGATCCATGGTCGTTTCCCATAACTGGTCTGCATTCATTTCCCCTAACCCTTTATAACGTTGGATGGTGGAGGATTTAAACTTGCTCTTAAGCGCTTGAAGTTCTTGTTCATCATAAGCATAAGCACTTTCCTTGCCCGAAGCAATCTTATAGAGTGGAGGACAGGCCAAAAAGACTTTATTTGCTTCAATGAGGGGTTTCATATAGCGATAGAAGAACGTTAATAAAAGGATTTGAATGTGAGCACCATCCGTATCCGCATCGGTCATGATAATGACTTTATCATACGCACAATCACTCACATCAAACTCACTTCCCACTCCGGCTCCTAAAGCATAAATGATGGAAGAAAGTTCTTCATTTTTCATGACTTCCGTAATGGAAGCTTTCTCTGTGTTTAAGACTTTTCCTCGTAGTGGTAATATGGCTTGAAACTTAGAATCACGTCCTTGTTTTGCGCTACCACCTGCCGAGTCTCCTTCCACTAAAAACAGTTCATTGCGCTTCTTATCTTTGCTTTGGGCAGGAGAAAGTTTTCCAGCTAAAGCTCGTGATGAAGACTTCGCATTCTTGCCTTGTCTAGCTTCTTCACGCGCTTTACGAGCGGCTTCACGAGCACTCGCTGCTTTCGCAAATCGTTTCACCAGCTCCGTCGCTAATGAGCGTTGTTCTTCAAAGAAATAGGACAACTGTTCAACCACAATGGTTTCTGTCGCTGACTTCGCTTTCTCAGTCCCAAGTTTAGATTTGGTTTGTCCTTCAAATTGCAGTAAATCTTCCGCAATCTTCACTGAAATGATGGCTGTACATCCTTCACGGATGTCCACGCCTTCAAAGTTCTTGTCTTTATCTTTTAAGAATCCATTTTTTCTTGCGAAATCATTGACGACTTTCGTTAATGCACTCTTAAACCCAACTTCATGGGTTCCTCCATCTTTGGTTTTCACCATGTTCACGAAGGAAATGATGTTTTCGTTGTATCCAACGTTGTATTGTAAAGAAACATTCACTTCAATGTCATGAGCCATGCCTGTAATCGCAATCGGTTCATGCAAAGTTTCAATGTCTTCGTTAATGTCAATCACAAATTGCTTTAATCCATGATCAAACTTAAAGGTTTCTGTTTTCTTGTTTTTCTCATCCGTGAAAATAAAGGTCACATCATCAAGTAAATACGCTGATTCTTTCAAACGTGATGAGATGGTTTCGGCATTAAAGACATGATTTCCAAAAATCAGTGGATCAGCACTGAAGGTCACAATTGATCCTTTTTTAGTGCTTTTACCATTGATGTGTAACGGTGAAGCCACACTCCCACCTTTTTCAAACTTCATGGTTGCCATTTGACCACCATGAAAAGAAGTGACTTCAAGCCAGCTGGATAAAGCATTGACCACACTTGCTCCTACACCATGAAGTCCTCCTGAGGTTTTATATCCCCCAACAGAACTGAACTTACCCCCCGCATGCAGCTTCGTAAAAATGACTTCAAGGGTGGATACTCCTGATGAGTGAAGGCCAGTGGGCATTCCACGTCCTTCATCTTCAATGCGAATGGTTCGCTCATCAATGAGCGTCACTTTAATGCATTGACCAAATCCATTGAGTGCTTCATCAATCGCATTGTCTAAGATTTCCCAGACCAAATGATGAAGACCACGATGATCACTGCTACCAATGTACATGCCCGGACGCTTACGGACAGCACTTAATCCTTCAAGTATTTGTATGCTCGATTCATTGTATTGTGTCATAATCATCTCCGCTTATCATTATACCAAATCCACCTCTTCAATGTAATGGTCAAGTCAATGAGGTTGTGATATGATACATTTGAGGTGAAAGAAATGAACTTTATAATCTCTGCCCTTGTCGGCTATCTCTTTGGATCTGTTCCCTTTGCGCTTGTCATCGGTAAACTTTTCTATAACACGGATGTTCGTGAACATGGTTCTAAAAATCTAGGAGCTTCCAATGCTGGACGTGTCCTTGGGAAAAAAGCAGCGGTATCCATTGCCGCCCTTGATTTATCCAAATCAGCGGTTGCGGTATGGATTGCATTCTTACTGTTTGGTAAAGATGTTGCGATCATTGCAGGTGTGGCCACATCCTTAGGTCATTGTTATCCATTGTTTGCGAAGTTTAAAGGTGGTAAAGCCGTATCAACTGCAGCTG
>DAIDML010000230.1 GCA_027449005.1 Erysipelotrichaceae bacterium
GGCCTCAGATCGTATGAATGAAAAGGTTTCCTACTTATATCAACCATACAACCCATCCATCCTTCGCCTAATAAAACTGACCATTGATGGAGCTCACAAGCATAATAAGTGGGTTGGTATGTGTGGTGAGATGGCGGGTGAGCCTATGGCTGTTCCTCTCCTATTAGGATTGGGGCTTGATGAGTTCTCTATGTCAGCATCATCTATTTTAGCGGCTAGAGAAATTGTCAGATCCGTCAACTATGAAGACATGAAATCACTTGCTTTAAAAGCACTAGAGTGCTCTAATGAAGAAGAAGTGATTCAATTAATTAGAGAAAACGTGACTATTCCTCTTACCTAATCGAATGTGAAGACCAGCCTTAGTGCTGGTTTTTTAAATCGGTTTTTTAAATCGGTTTTTTAAATCTTTAGAGAGAATAAAAAGATATGGTACAATAGGATTATGAACATACTTACAATAGGAACAAGCATCATTACAACCCATTTTATTGATGCGGTGATGAAATCATCATTTTCAAAGATTAAAGCGGTTTATTCAAGAGACATGAAGAAAGCGGTATCTTTAGCCTATCCTATAGGAGCATTGGCTTATGATGATTTAGACAAAGCATTAAATGATGAGAGCATTGACACGGTATATGTAGCAAGTGTTAACTATCTTCATTTTGAGCATGCGCTAAAAGCACTTCAAGCAAGAAAACATGTCATACTAGAAAAACCAGTCACTTGCAATGAAGATGAGTTTATCGCATTAATGCAAGTGGCCAACAGAAACCATGTTTATCTTTTAGAAGCCATCACAACTCTTCATTTACCCAACTATCAGTGGATTGTGAATCATCTTCATAGGTTAGGACCCATCAAACACATTCATGCATCATATCATCAATATTCTTCCAAGTATCAAGCGTATTTAAATCATGAAGAACCCAACGTATTCAATCTTAAGACAGGAGGAGGATGTTTAGTTGATCTGAATGTCTATAATTTACATTTCATACTTTCCTTATGGCCGAATATAGAAGAAGCCAATTACATTCCTGTTTTAGGATACAACGGTGTTGATCTTAGTGGAGTAGCCGTCTTAAAATATCCTACATTCATTGCGGTGGCTTCAGCTTCAAAGACTCATGATGGAACTCAGAAAGTCGTCATTGAGGGAGAACTTGGAATCATGGAAGTAAGCAGTGCCGCAAACAAGTTAAAACAAGTGATCCTTACACTAAGTGATCAAGTCTTGATGTCACCGTATGATCAAGAAGGGAATGCCTTAGTGAGTGAAGTCCTTGTGTTTGAAAAGATGATTCAAGAACATGATGTTGAAAAGGTTAAACGACTGAATGAGGAAAGTCGTCATGTGATCACAATTATGAGTGAAATTCGTAGAAATTCATCACTTTATTTGAAAGGAGAGGAATGAAATATTACTCTAAAATTGATTGGTGGATTAGTATTCTAATTTGGATGTCTGTTTTGGTAAGTGGTTGGGCAGTTTGGCTTATTCCTGCTAATGAACAGTGGATTGGATTGTTAACTTTAGTACCAATTATGGGTTTATTATTGCTTTTTCTCTACAACACCTATTACGAATTTGAAGATGATTATCTAAAATGTGTATTGGGTGTCTTTCCACAAAAGATTTATTATCAGAACATTAAATCATTAAAGAAAACTCGCAACTTCTTATCTTCAGCCGCTCTTTCTGCGGAACGCATTGAAATCAAAGAAAAAAACAAAGGATACATTATGGGAACAACCTACATTTCGCCTAAAAATCGCGATGAATTTTTCGATGAACTGAGAATGCGTTGTTCAAAGGATGTGGAAATCTTAAGCTAAAGGACTAACGATCATCGTTAGTCCTTTGCATTAGAATCACATAATACTTTTAGAAGATCAAATGGAAATGATTGATGACGTGGGATTTGTATTGCTCCTTTTGAAGAACGATATCCTGAAAGTAACTCATGATGTTTGAGCAAGGTTTCAGGACCGGGATATAAACCGATATGATGTTTATAAACATTAAAGTGAATAAGCAGTTTCTTATTCAGTTTATAAGTTGGGATAGAATAACTTAAAGAAAAATCGCACTCAGGATACCAACTCATGATGGTAGTATGAAGCTCTAGTATGATGGATTGATTATCGAGAGGCTTTCCTTGAAGAAAGGTATTGAAATTATTCATGATTAGCACCGAATGGTGGTTGTGGAATCTTCTATGAACTTTTGATTGCGCTGAACCAATTGACGTAACACATCCAAGTTGATGTCACTGAGTTTCTTCACATAGATACACACTCTTCCATGAGTGAACTTACCAAGTTGAGCTAACAGTTCATCCACATAATCAGGATTATTATAATCAAACTCCGTGTACAAGTATAAAGTCATGTTGGTTTTTCTAAACGCAAACCCACATTTCATGGCGTATCCTTCATGACCTGAATCATAGCGATAACTGTAAGTGCCAAAACCAATCATGTTGCCACGCCACAAAGTGGCTTCTTCTTGAGTTTCTTCTCTGAACACTTCAAGCAGTGTATAGGCATCTGCTTTTTTCTTTTCATCAAGTGTTTCTATGTAGGATTGAACATCAATATCTAAAGGGATCGTCTTTTGCATATTTTACCTCTGTAACAAATTGATTTGTTCCTTAAGACTATTTTAACCTAAATTTAAACAATGAACTACGATTATCATCAATTGTTCTTTACATCAATTTCACAAATGGATACACTGTAACTAGTGCAGAAAGGATCGGATCATGAAATCAAAGATAAAAGTTACACAATATCGTACCGTTGTGATTCCAATCCTCGTCTCTTTTGTTTTGTTTTTTATAGTAGGAGATGCTGTGTTAAAAGGAATAGAAAATCATTTTATCCAACATATGCGAGAACTCTCCATCAATCTAGGTAGAGGCTATTCCTATAGTATTGAGAAATCCCTTGGTGCAGAAGCCATTTATGAATCACTGATTGAAGATAAACTTTTAACCGCAAGTGAAACGACAGGAAATTACACCAACTTTACCAATAGAGATGCATTGATTGAATATGCTTTAGCTTTAAGAGTTGATGAAATCAATTTATATGACTCACAAGGTAATTTATTGATGAGTACTGATCTAAACTTCACTAATTGGAAAGCCTTTCATGGCCATCCTATTTATGGTTTTATTCAAAGCAGTGATCGAACCATGGTTGAACCTATTCGTGAGAATGTGGTGACAAAGGTGAGGTATAAGTATGGTTATTACAAATTGGCTCAAGGAAACATTGTACAGATAGGATTAAAAGCAGATCGAATTGAAGAAGTGACCGGTTCACTTAATCCTAGTCGAGCACTTAATGATATCTTAAATAACAATTCAAACATTCAAGCAGCGTGTTATATCCCTTCTTCTTCCACAAACACCACATGTGTGAATAAATCAGATGATTTTGATGTGGATACGTTGGTGTTTGATTTGATTTATGTCAATAATACTCAAGTTGATGGACACATTTCTACTTTTGATTCATCAGTCTATGTTCTCTATGTTCCAGTGATGGTTCAAAACCAGCGTGTAGGAACATTGTATCTTCATCATTACATGAATGATCAAAATCTTGCGTTACGCGAATTCACTAATCTTGGTGTTTCTGTTTTGGCCATCGTATATGCATTGATTGCCTATATTTTCATCCTTAATACACATAAAAACAAGCAGCTGGGAGTAGTGGCCTACATGGATGAACTAACTCAACTTCCTAATGCTTCCTATTTACAGAATACCTTTGAAACATTCGCTTCGCATCATATTGAAGGCAAAGCGGTTGTATTAGTCAACATTGAAGAATTTAGAACAATTAACACAGCCTATGGTTATCAAGGCGGAGATGAAGTTCTTAAAGAGGTTGCATCTCGTTTGAGATCTTTAAGCAATCAACAACATCAATTGTTTCGATGGGAAGGGGATCGATTCATCTTTTTGGTTGATGAAGTAAAAAGAAAAGAAGATCTCATGAAATTTAATCAAAGTATCATTCAACAGTTCAACAATGCATTCTCCATAGAAAACATCAAGAAAAATATTCGAGTTCGTCTAAGCATGGTTAAACTTACACGTAAAATAACATTGTCACAAGCGGTTCAAAAAGCATTAATCACATTAGATTATGGTCCATCATTTGATAATAGCATTGTTGAGTTTGATGATAACATCGCACAAACAATGAGACGGGAACTAACCATCGTAGATGAACTTCAAGATATCATTGAGGGTAATCATACACAACGATTGTTTATGGTGTTTCAACCTATATTTGATACGAATACTCAAAAAGTCATCAGTATTGAAGCCCTTGCTCGTTTCAATTCCTTTACACTAGGAAGCGTTAATCCAAATGAATTCATAGAGATAGCTGAAAAGCACCACTTGATTTATGAGTTAGGTAAAATCATCTTCCAACAATCCCTTGATTTTGTTGCTCAGTTAAAGTCAATGGGGAATGATTCCATAAGAGTAGCAGTGAATGTCTCAGGAATACAACTGGTTCATGATCATTTTGTGGAAGATGTATTATCTATGCTTAATGAATTTGGATTAAATGGCCATCATTGTGAGATTGAAATCACCGAATCGGTCTTAATGCAGGATTTACAACGTGTTAATGGCATTCTAGAACAACTCCAATCCCATGGCATCGTCATCTCCATTGACGATTTTGGTACCGGATACTCTTCATTCTTTACCTTGAGTGAACTTAACGTTAATATATTGAAGATTAATCGAAGCTTCGTTCGTCAGATTTACCATGCGGAAAATGATCAAAAAATCATTGCCCGGGAAATCATTCAAATGGCCCATAAACTTGGTTTAAAGATTGTTGCGGAAGAAGTGGAGTATGAAAAAGAATATTTGTATCTTGTATTGAATCGTTGTGATTATATCCAAGGATATTATTTCTCTCGCCCACTGATCCCTGAGCAGTGTATCGAGTTTTTAAACAACAAGAAGATGATTTGATTACAGATTCATTGAATCACTTTTAAGAAGTCATTAATCAATAAAGGACACATAATGTATCATTTCCCTAAAACTATTCAAAAAGCAATTAATGATGAAATATACAGTATTGATGACATTGGAATATCCAATGCTGAGATTTTTATGTTTTCAGATAAAGTGTTAAAAATTCAAGATAATGTCATTCTAGCCGAAAGAGAGAAGGATTTATTGATTTGGTTGAAAGATGTCATTAATACTCCGCTAGTGCTAGCATTTGAGAAAGATGAGTCAAAGGCGAATCTACTGATGACCAGACTAAGTGGTGAGATGTTGGAAACGCTAGATCTTTCTGCAGAGCAAGTGGTTCATATTCTAGCACAAGCGCTTAAACAGTGGTGGTCAATTGATCCCTTGCTTTGTCCATTTGATTATTCACTTGAAACTAAATTACAGGAAGCATATCAGAATATCTTAAATGATGACATTGATGTGTCACAAGCCAATGATGAGACCTTTGGAGAGTTTGGGTATAAAGATCCACTTGAACTTTATACATGGTTGAAAGAACATCAACCTAAAGTAGACATTGTAGTCAGTCATGGTGATTTCACTTTTGAAAACATCATCGTTAATCATGATATG
>DAIDML010000231.1 GCA_027449005.1 Erysipelotrichaceae bacterium
AGATTTGAGTGGCTTCAACAACTCAACCTTGATTCTTCCTTGCAAGTTTTTGCGATGATCGGCATCCTTGCGGGATCCTTGTTTGCGATGGGACAAAAAGACATCAAACGCTTATTGGCCTATTCCTCCATTGCCCAGATAGGCTACTTGTTTTTAGGTTTATCCTTAGGTACCAGTGCGGGATTAAGTGCCACCTTGTTTCATGTGATGGCCCATGGGGTGCTTAAGATGAGCTTGTTTTTGAGTGTCGGTGCTTTTATCGCTTTGGTTGGACAGCGTCAAATCAAAGAACTGATGGGAGTAGGGTATACCTTACCTTTATCCTTAAGTGTGTTTTCCTTAGCGGCTTTAGGTTTGATTGGCATTCCTGGAACCATGGGTTTCATGAGTAAGTTTTACTTAGCCAATGCTTTGATTGAAGTGAATCAACCCTTAGGCTTTTCAATCCTTCTCATCTCTAGTTTTCTTAATGCAGTGTATTTTATTCCTATCATCATCAATGGGTTTCTCAAAGAAAACAAGCAACATGACAAAGACATGCACAAAGATCCACTTCCACTGACCATGAGAATCTCTTTAGTGAGTTTACTCATCATTAACTTAGCCTTAGGCTTCTATCCCAATATCCTTAAATCGATCATTGATACGGCTATAACCAGTTTCATCCGATGATCATGATTCTAACACTCCTTGTGAGTGTTTTTTTCACTTAACACTCTCTTAACATTTCTTGCATCTTATTTTAATATTCCTCCCTTATAATGCCTTTGAAATCAAGGAGGATTTTCAATTGAAAAAGTTAAGTATGATGCTTGCCATGGGTTCAGTGCTTGCCTTAGCAGCGTGTGCGCCAAGCACACCAGAAGAACCAGTCGATACCTTTAAAACAGAAAAGATTAACGTGTATACACGTGATACCTCTTCTGGAACGCGTGATGGATTCATGAATGGGATTGGATTTGGAGATGCTGCTGCCAATGATTCCGTTTTAGTTTCTGGCTTCATTACCGCTGACAACAATGCGATCATGTCAGCCATGGCAACAGACATTGCGGGTATTGGTTATGTTTCACTTTCTTCCCTCAATAACACCGTAAAAGCATTCTCGTTTGAAGGTGTTGAAGCCAGCGAAGCCAACGTTCTAAATAACACCTATAAATTAAAACGTCCATTCAACATGATTCGTCGTGCTGATGGGGATTATGTGAATGACACTGAATACCAACTTACGTTAGCTTTCATGGCCTTTGTTGCTTCCAATGAAGGTGCAGACGTCATTGCGAATGCAGGTGCCGTCGCCACATCACGCAATGGTGCATGGTCTACTATTGTAACTGAGCATCCAGTATGTGCTTTAGATAATTCAGCAGTGACGTTAAAGTTTGGTGGATCTGATTCTGTTCAAAAGATTGCGGAAGCCTTATCTGCAGCCTTCACTCCAGCATGTGGTAACGTGCAAACAGAAAACGATCATACAGGTTCATCTGATGGATGGAAACGTACTCAAGGAGATCAAAAAGATGGTGTTTCCTACAAACACATTGGTTATGCTTCCCGTTTCTTCCGTGATGCTGAATTAGCAGGGGCAGAAGACACACGAGTTCAAATGGCGTGGGATGCAATCGTAGCGATTGGTCACAAAGACAACCCAGTTGATAACTTAACAGCTGCACAACTTACATCCATTTATAATGGTGATATCACTGTTTGGGGCGACCTTTACGAATAATTAAGACGACATTGAACCACCATCAAGGCTCTATCACTAGAGCCTTTTCATCCTTAGGAGAATGCGTATGTCATCAAAAAAATCCAACAAAACATCTTTAAGTCAAACTGATACTATCGTAACCAATGCACTGTTGGTTTTAGCCTTGATCGCAAGTAGTTTCATCATCATGATTGCTGTATTCATCACCGCTCAAGGTATCTTGCCACTCATCAGCAATAATCGCGGGCTAGGAAGTGTCAACCTTTGGCATTTTTTAACGGACACTGTGTGGTTAAGAGGCGATTACTTTGTCTCCACGGTTTATGGGGCAGGATTTCTCATCGTGAACACCTTGTACATTGCGTTGCTTACCGTTCTATTATCCTTTCCTGTCGGAGTACTAACCGCGCTATTCATTGCACGTATTGCACCTAGACCCATTGCAGCGGCCATGCGAACAATCATTGAGTTACTCGCCTCTGTTCCTTCCATTGTGTTTGGTTTAGTGGGTGTAGGACTATTCCTTCCACTCATCTATAATCTAGCACGCTCATTAGGATTCAACTCAGCAGGAGGATACAGTGTTTTAGGAACTGTCTTTGTGCTTGCATTGATGAGTATTCCTACCATCACGGCAGTGGCTGAAGTCTCCATTCGACAAGTCGATGAATCACTCGCTCAAGCAGCGTTAGCACTGGGGGCAACTCCAACTCAAACCAACTTTAAAATTGTGCTACTTGCAGCAAAATCAGGCATCTTCTCTGGAGCTATCTTAGCCGTTGGTCGCTCATTGGGTGAAGCCACCGCGGTTGCGCTTGTGAGTGGAACTGCCCGAAGTGGTCCTTCCTTTGGTTTGTTTCAAACCACTGCCACCATCACTTCAACCTTACTTCAAGGGCTCAAGGAAACGGTTGGAATAGATTATGATATTCGCTTTACTTTGGGGATTTTGTTGATGATTGTCATCTTACTCACCAATGCAGCACTCAACTTCGTTAAAAGAAAGGTAGGGAACCAGGATGCGTAAAACACGATTAAGTGATCGACTCCTACAAATTTCTACCATACTTTCTACCTTGGTGTCGATCATTGGTTTAGGACTTATTTTTCAGTTTGTATTTGCACGTGGCTTAAGTTTGCTTTCAATTGATTTATTTACCTCCAACTATTATGGTCATAATTACATCGCAGAACTTAAACCGTATGAAGAAACCACGTATACCATGCCCGATTTTGATGATGAAGATGTCTATGTCATTGAACGCTATGGCTTAGCCTTAAGACAAGGCACTGATTTAGCAGGCAATGGGGTGGTTGAAGTGGAATACGTTCATCCTGACTCACCATTCAACACCATGTTTTCAGCTGAAGTTGGGGTTGATACGGTTGACATGGATGCGAACAACATCATTGATCGTATTTCTTATGTTGATCATCCAACCTCTTTATCACGACGGGGAGCGCAAGTCATGGCCAGTGAACTCAATGATCCAGAGCGTGTGATTAATCAAGTCTTCTTCGCCGATTTAGGAGGAGGGATTCGTGGCTCACTCATCACTACCTTGTGGCTGATCTTCATGACCTTACTTATGGCCCTTCCAATGGGGGTGTTAACAGCGGTGTACTTCAATGAATTTGCCCCTGTCAACATCTTAACCAAAACCATGAGAACCTTCATTGAAACCTTAACTGGGGTTCCTTCCATCATTTATGGGTTACTAGGAATCTCCGTATTTGTGCCATTGACCGTCACATTAACTCCTGCCGTGAACACCAATTTGATTGCGGGATCGATGACACTGGCGGTCATTATTCTTCCTATCATCATTAGAACCACTGAAGAATCATTGCGTGTGGTTCCTCAAGATCATCGTGCTGCTTCCTTAGCATTAGGAGCTAATAAGACACAAACCACCTTTAAAGTGGTCTTACCTCAAGCCACTCAAGGGATCTTAACGTCCACCTTCTTAGCGATTGGTCGTATCATTGGTGAATCAGCTGCGCTGATCTTTGTGCTTGGTGCCATTGTTCGAGATCGTGTCTCAATCTTTGAACAATCCACTTCACTTGCGGTTCATATTTGGTCGATGATGACTGATGAACCAGCTAACATCGCCTTATCAAGCACCATTGCATTACTCATCTTAGCGGTGGTATTAATTCTTAATGTTTCGATTAAACTTAGTGTCTACTTATTTGAAAAGCGAGGAAAACAATGATGGAAAAAGTAATTAGTGTTGAAAACTGTGATTTATTTTATGGGGACTTTCAAGCCTTAAAAGATGTCTCTTTACCGATTTATCGACATAAAGTGACCGCCTTAATTGGGCCTTCAGGCTGTGGAAAATCCACATTCCTACGAACACTCAATCGCATGAATGATCTTATTCCAACCTGCAAAGTCAATGGAAGCATTCAGTTTAACCATGAAGAAACCTATGGTAATGGGTATGATGTGATTGAACTACGTAAAAAAGTAGGCATGGTGTTTCAAAAGCCAAATCCATTCCCAATGTCCATCTTTGATAACATTGCCTTTGGTCCACGCCAACAAGGATTGAAAGACAAAGTTAAACTTAAAGAGATTGTTGAGAAAGCACTCAAACAAGCTGCCTTATGGGATGAAGTGCATGATCGCTTAAATCAAAGTGCATTAGCTTTATCGGGTGGACAACAACAACGTCTATGCATTGCTCGTGCCATTGCGATGGAACCTGAGGTCATTCTGATGGATGAACCTACCTCAGCACTTGATCCTATCGCAACCCAAAAGATTGAAAACCTTATTGAAGAACTGAAGAAAGACTATACTATTGTGATTGTCACCCATTCCATGCAACAAGCAGCCCGTATTTCTGATTACACGGCCTTCTTCTACATGGGTGAACTCTTGGAGTTTGA
>DAIDML010000232.1 GCA_027449005.1 Erysipelotrichaceae bacterium
GATAGCGCGGCTTACATCCAAGTGAAACAACACTACGAATACCATGAAGGACAAGACAGTCAAGTCATGCACTTTAGTTTAAGTGAACTCAGTTCAACTCAAACGTCAAATCAAGGCA
The DNA here is from genome assembly GCA_027449005.1 of Erysipelotrichaceae bacterium. Taxonomy (GTDB): domain Bacteria; phylum Bacillota_I; class Bacilli_A; order Erysipelotrichales; family Erysipelotrichaceae; genus UBA6182. The sequence goes on from DAIDML010000232.1 coordinate 119, forward strand.
TCATGAAACGTGTGTTTGAAAAAATGAAGAAAGCAGTAAAACCAAAATAAAAGGGTGAACACCATGATTTATTCTAAACGATTGAATCTAAGTAATTGGTATGATTTTGAAACTTTATTTGAAAAACACAATGGGGTCAGAGGGGGATGTTGGTGTGCCTATTACTTAGGAAGACCGAAGGATTTTCGTTATGAAGAAAAAGACAAACATAAGCAAACCCATTTTGAACATATCCAAGCCTTTGGATCCACAGGCATTTTACTCTATGATGATGAAACACCCATTGGGTATGCTCAAGTTGCCCCATATCAGGTGATTGAGCGATTTGATGTGAGCAAAGACGATGTGAAACTACCACAGTCTTACTTGGATCAACGCCAATGGCGGATTTCCTGCATGTTCATTGATATAGACTATCGAAAACAGCATCTAGCCACACAGCTCTTTCTTGAAGCCTGTGAAACCATTGCCTATGAAGGTGGTGGCTGGGTGGAAGTGTTTCCTTTTTTACATGAGGGGGGTAAAGATAAATTTGATTTCAATGGTTCTGTTTCATTTTATGCTTCTCATGGATTTGAAGAAGTGAGTCGATTAGGGAAAAGTACATTACTCATGAGAAAGTATATTGAATCAAAGTAAATGAGTTAAGGATAAATGAGATAGTTCAATGGATATCTAAATGGTAGTATTCGTTAATCCTTCATATGATTTACTACATAAAAAAAACGAGTCAGTTTATGACTCGTTTGTGGTATCCAAGGGTTTAATGTTTTTTTCAATGGTTTTGCGATAAGGTTCTAAAACAGGAGCTAGTGATAGTTGTCTGCCTAACTCATCCAGTGATTCATCCACGGTGTAACCTGGATTATCGGTTGCAAACTCAAAGAGTAAGCGATTGTAGTCACGTACATACAAGCATTTGAAATAAAAGCGATCTACGATGGAAGAATTGGATAAGTTTAAGGCGTTAATCTTCGCATGCATGGTCATGAGTTCTTCATCGTCCTTCACACGCCATGCGATGTGATGGACACTGCCTGTCCCTTGAAGTTCTGGTTTAGAAGGATCCATGGTCACAATGCATCGTGTGTCAGCTCGATGTGTGTTTGAAATGTATAAGGTTGAATCATTATCACTCATAACCCGTTTAAAGTTAAGGATCCCAACAAGCCATTGATCAGCTTTTAGGGTGTTGTGCACATGAAGATGAACTTCTCCTAATCCTAAGATGGCATAGTTTTCTGGAATATCAGGATGCGTGTTGGGATGTTGAGATAATGATTCCAATCCTTCTTGAGACATGAGTCGCAGTTTCACTCCATCAGGATCAGTGAAGTTAAAGCCAAAACACCCTAACTTTGAATCAATGGACTCACTGCGTATATTAAAGGTTTTTAATCGCTCACGCCAAAAATGTAGGGCTTGCGTAGAGTTCACACGTAACCCTAAACGATAAATACTGTTAGAACCAGGTTGTCCTGGGTTCATGTCTGGATAATCAAAGAAGGTGATGCTACTACCCACAGAAGCGGCACTGTCGCCATAAAATAAATGATAAGCAAAAACATCATCTTGGTTAACCGACTTTTTTAGAACTTTGAGTCCTAATACTTTGGTGTAAAACCAAACGTTTTTTTGTATGTCTTTACTTAGACAACTGACATGATGAAGTCCTTCAATGGGATTCATTCTAACACCTCTTCTCTCTCTACAACTATAAAAAGAAGCAGAAAAGGATGCAAGATTTATGCATCCTTTCGAGTAATTTTTAAAGTTAAAGTATTGTCTTCAACACTTGCGCTCGCATCATCAATCATGCGCGCAACCACATACAAGTTATCATCACTTTTACTTTCACCAAGTAAACTCCAATAATACTCTTCCATTTCCATTTGACGAGGAAGATTAAGAATTTCGAGTAAATCCGCAAGTTCTTGATCATTAAAAGGGGAAGGTGTCACAGAAAATGTGAGGATGGTGACTTCACGTCTAAAGCGAAGATCACTTTTTAAATGACCTGCTTTTGGATGAGTTAATATACTCATGATTTCATTGGCGATTTTAATGTTTTTCATACAACGTGTTTTCATGATGTTTTCTCCTTTTGAACTAGGCTAATGAGGATGATGAGAAAGCCTGCACCAAGTCCCCCCGCAAAACCATTACTGTATAAGTTAAGTCCACTATAAAACATTCCCACATGATTCACAATAAAGATGTGAAGAAAACCAGCGACCATTCCCCAACCAAATCCATACACTCCAGCAATTGGAGCAAGGGTGGTCGCAAACAGTATGAAAAGAATGGATGTGGTGGAGGATAAAGGGAGTCCTGTGAGTACTGTGCTGATGATCGCACCAAGGATGACAGGGAAAATATTCTTTGGATGTTTACCAAAGGCTCCAAATCCAATGATGGTAAAGATGCCAGAAAGTGTAAGTCCGTTGAGAACACCCCCTAACATAAAGACAAGCACTGTACTCATGACACCCACAAGAGCCATGTTCAGATGAGTAGCGTGAAAGCCTCCTAAGACCACAAAGTCTGAAATGGCACGTCCAGAGGATTTGAAGATACCTATAAGATGATTGAAAGGATTCTCTTCAAAGAGTAAACCAATGATGAAGAAGAAGAGGATAGAAACAACGGTTAGGATAAGCAGTCTTACATCGTGTTGCTCATAAATGATGCGGACACGTACCGCTTCAAATCCTAATCGACGAGCAATCGCATCATAAAGAATGGCGATGAGCCCACCTGTAAATCCAACGTTGTAGAGGTTAAACCCATCATGGAATTTCAAATAGTGACGTCCTAAAGGTGTGACAAGAAATCCTAAGACAATTCCTACAACACTTCCTAGAACGATGGTGAACACGGAAGTGATTCCATAGCCAAACATCACATGTGAAATGATCGGTCCTACCGTTCCTGCGATGATACTGATGAGCACAACGGCTTTAAAATCAAGATTCATGTATTTCGCATACAAAAATCCACCAAGATAAATAGGAAGGAGATTAACCGTATTCATACCTAAAAAACTAAACCCATAGACGGTGAAGATAGCTGCATACAACAGTCCTGAGAGTTGCATCTTCAAGACTAGTAGAAGTAAAACATTGATGATTAAGACCACAGCAGCATTGAGCAAGGCTGCACTGGCACCAAACGCTTCTACATAATCGGTTAATAGAAGAGCAGGGGATAGATTAAGCTGAATGAATGAAGACCACATGGTTGGGTCCTGATATGAAAAGGCAATGATGAGGGTTAAAGCCGCCCATACAAAGAGCAATGATAAGCGAGCTTGTGATGACCATGGTTTGGTCAGGTTTTTTGGTAAACTCATAGGTGTTCTCCTTAATCGTGTATCATTATACCAAAGAAACCGCTCTCATATCTATGTGAATATTTTATCAGGGTATAAGAAAACCTTCTTACGAAGGTTTTACAAGCAGTTCATGAATTGAATTAATTGTTTCATCAAAGAAAATTCCGTCTTTTTCAAGCGTTCCATAACCGTATTTTGCCCAAATACTAGGTGCATTGATGCTTTGTGCAGCTAAAGCGTCATCTTTTTTATCTCCAATCACAACCACTTTACCATTTAGGGATAATTGTGGAAGAATCTTATGTTTTTCAAGATAATCATAATCTTGTGCACAAACAACATTTTGAAACTTTAAAAGTAAAGGATGTTGGGCAACAGCAATATCAACATAGTAACGACGAGCGTTCGTCAAGAGTACACAGTGTTTCCCTTCTTGAAGTAATGTGGATATAACTGATTCAGCATCTTGATACCATTGTGTCTGCGTTGCAGATAACTCATCTGACATAAATTGAGAATACAAAGAACTTAGCCCAGCTCGCTCACTTTCTGGTGTATTAGGAAGCAATGTTTGCCATGTGACTATAGGATTATGTCCAATCACAGAAGTGATAGTATCATCACTCCACAGCTCATTAAGATAGCCACGTTCAATTGCGACAGCACCAATCTTTTTAAATACATTGAGTGCATGCGGTTGCGAATCAAAGAGTGTACCATCATAATCAAAAACAAAGGTATCAAATGATTTATAGAGCATTGATTAGATTGACCATTTCAATTGCTGTCATGGCCGCTTCAAATCCTTTGTTACCTGCTTTAGTTCCTGCACGCTCAATCGCTTGTTCAATCGTATCAGTGGTTAAAACACCAAAGATCACTGGAACTTGAGATTCTAATCCAACGTGAGCAACTCCTTTTGAAACCTCAGAAGCCACATAATCAAAGTGGGGTGTTGATCCACGGATAACAGCTCCTAAGCAAATAACACTAGCATATTTATTGGAATGGGCAAGCTTTGAAGCAATCAGTGGAATTTCAAATGCTCCTGGAACCCATACCAAATCGATGTTTGCTTCTTCAACGCCATGTCGAAGCAAAGCATCTTTTGCCCCTTCGTATAGTTTTGATCCAATGAATTCATTAAAGCGACCTAACACAATCGCGAAGCGTCCTTGTGGGGATGTAAGATGTCCTTGAATAATTGCCATGTTTATTTTTCCTCCGTTTCAAATTGTAACATGTGTCCTAATTTTGATTTTTTTGTTTTTAAGTAATTCTCATTTGATTCATTATGATTGAGTTGAATTGGAACTCGATCCACAATCTCAATACCATAACCTGCTAATCCAACCATTTTTCGTGGATTGTTTGTCATAAGGATAAGTTTCTTTACGCCTAGATCACTTAAGATTTGTGCTCCAATGCCATAATCACGCATGTCAGCACCGAATCCTAAAGCAAGGTTAGCTTCAACTGTATCCAATCCTTGATCTTGAAGATGGTAGGCTTTGATTTTGTTGATGAGACCAATACCGCGTCCTTCTTGACGCATATACAATAAGATACCACGAGCTTCTTCTGCAATTTTCTTCATTGCTGCATCGTATTGTTGACCACAGTCACAACGCAGTGAACCAAAGGCATCTCCGGTTAAACATTCAGAATGAACACGAATTAATACAGGTTCACCATTATAGACATCACCTTTGACCAAAGCCACATGATGTTCTTTTGTGATAAGGTTTTCAAATCCAATCATTTCAAACTCACCATAGCGTGTTGGAAGCTTTGCGCTTGCGGCACGACTAACTAAGTTTTCATTTTTTCTGCGATAGGCAATAAGATCCACAATTTTTATGAGTTTCAATTGATGCTTCTCACAAAATGTCACTAAATCATCACGTCGTGCCATTGTGCCATCATCATTCATGATTTCACAGATGACCCCTGCAGGTTGTAACCCAGCAAGTTTCGCAAGATCGACTGCGGATTCGGTGTGTCCTGCACGTTTTAAGACTCCTCCACGAACAGAGCGTAGTGGGAAGATATGCCCTGGTCGTTTAAAGTCATTAGGCGTTGAGGTAGGATCCATTAACTGTTTGATGGTTAAGGCACGCTCGAATGCAGAAATTCCAGTTGTGCATGCATTTGAATCAACAGAAACAGTGAATGCTGTTTGATAGGTGTCAGTATTTTGTTCAACCATCATATTAAGTCCAAGTTGAGATAAACGCATTTCTTCCATTGGCATGCATATTAAGCCACGACCATAAGTTGCCATGAAATTAATGGCTTCTGGAGTGACTTCTGAGGCTGCCATAAGTAAGTCGCCTTCATTTTCCCGATCTTCATCATCCACAACGACAACCATTTTGCCGGCCTGAATGTCGGCTATTGCTTCTTCTATCGTATTAAACATAATGTTCCTTTCAGGTGATATACCCATGTTTTTTTAAGAAGTCTTCATCAAGTGTGGAAGACTGTAGACTTGGTTTGATTAACATATCAAGTTCAATATTGACATGTGAATACAAGGGTTCATCAAGTAAAGTAGTCCAAGATGAAGTCGTTGGAATGATTGAGACCACACAACCTTGATTCGTTACTTCTTGAATTGTTAGTGAAACACCATTAATGGCGATTGAACCTTTAGATAGTAAACCTTTTTTAAGTGTAGATGGGACTTCAATGTGAATGCGAGTGGCAAGTCCTTCTTTGGTTCTTGAAATGATTTTTCCAACTCCATCCACATGACCACTGACAAAGTGACCACCAAATCGTCCATCAGCACGCATAGCACGTTCTAGATGAACTTTTTGCTGAAGCTTGACTGACTTAAATATCGATGTATTAACTGTATCTGATACCACATCCACATCAAAGTCATGTTTTCCGATGTGGGTTACTGTTAAGCACACCCCATGAGTAGCAATAGAGTCACCAAGTTTCATGTCTTCAAGAATCATTTGAGCTTGTATGGTTAAACTTAATCCTTTGGAATGACGTTGAACTCTCTTAATCGTTCCTAACTCTTCGATAAGTCCTGTAAACATTAAATCACCACCTTTGCTTTAATCAGAATGTCTGATCCAACATGTTCTACTTCCATGAATTCAAGTTGAATGGCTTGAGATAATGATTCAACTCCAATATCACCCATGAATCCTTTGGCATCTTGTCCTCCAATGAGTTTGGGAGCAACCGCAATGTGAACCTCATGTACAATCTTAGCTTTCAGTGCAGAAGCGATGATTTCACTGCCTCCTTCAAGAAAAAGTGAGTCAATTCCCAGACTTGCTAAGACATGCATGGCTTCTTGAACATCAACATGCCCCTCATGCGATGTCACTTCCATCACCCTTGCACCTTTTTGCTCAATGGCTTCTTTGATTTCAAGAGGCATTGCAGAAGTTGTTAAGATGATGGTTTTAGTTGCGAACTCATCATTAAGTACTTTTGAATGAAGGGGAATGCGTCCTTTAGAATCAAAGATGACACGACAATGGCATTGCACCTCTTGATCAGGTAAACGAATGGTGAGAGAAGGATTATCAACAATGATCGTATTGACTCCTACAGCAATGCTTGCATATTCGTTTCGTAATTGATGAACGTATTTTAGTGATTCTGGACCACTGATCCATTGTGATTCACCCGTTTTAGTAGCAATTTTTCCATCTAAAGTGATGGCTGCTTTAATTAGAACATAAGGTGTTTTATGGGTGATGAAATGATTGAATTTTTTGTTCATATTGATAGCTTCATCTTCACACACCCCTACTTCAATGTCAATGCCATGGCTCTGTAAATAAGCGATACCACGACCATGCACAATAGGGTTAGGATCAAGTGTTGCAACAACGACTTTCTTCACTCCTGATTTTGCGATAGCTTCACAACATGGAGGTTGTCTTCCATGATGTGAACACGGTTCTAGTGTTACATACATGGTTGCACCACTGATGTCTTCTTTTAAACGATTCAAGGCATCAACTTCCGCGTGGACTCCTCCACAATGGTGATGATAACCTTTCGCAATGATCCGATCATCTTTTACGATAACACACCCCACCATTGGGTTTGGACTTGTTCTTCCTTTTGCTCTTTGTGCTAAAGTAAGGGCTTGTCTCATGTAAAGTTCATTCATAGTGGCTCCTTTCAAACAAAAAAACCTTCGAAATTCATTCGAAGGCAGTGAAGTTTAAAGAACATGAAAAATCATGTTTGTTCTCTTCTTTTATCCAGACTTTACTGTCGCTACTGAAATTACATCAGTTCCTGCACCATTGGTGCTCGCGGAGTTTAACCGCCGATCGGGAATTTCACCCTGCCCACGAAGACTTGTGATTTAGTTGTCGAATACACTATAGCATTCTCAATATTGGGTGTCAATGAAAAAACAGTAAGGGTTGACAAAAAATGATATCAATGAAGTGAAGGATGTTCGATTGATTAAATTGAAAAATGAATAGAAATGTTCGTGTTTAATGTGTGGTTCAAGATTGAGAATGGTATACTTCCTTTGCAGGCTTAATATACATTTATTGAGGTGGAAGATGAAAATGAAGAGAACTAAACGATTAAGAAGAAATAGATTCATTTTTTTAATTGTTTTAGTGTTCACTGTCTTAACCGTATCTAAGATTATTCCACGAAAATGGTACACGAACGCGGATTTTAATATTAAGACTTATGTGAGTGACCATGATCAGGATCATGATGGAGTGGATGATCAAAGTGATATTTTACAGTCAGTAAGAGCTTATATTGCGATGAAACCAAAATATCATAGTAAATATTATGGAAGTGGATACCCCGATGATGAATTTGGTGTATGTACTGATGTGGTGGCATTTGGACTGCTTGGGGCTGGTTATGATTTAATGATGTTATTAAATGAAGATGTGAAAGCCCGTAATGATGTGTATAAGATTAAAACGAGGGATAAAAACATTGATTTTAGAAGAGTGA
>DAIDML010000233.1 GCA_027449005.1 Erysipelotrichaceae bacterium
CAATATTGTAAAACGAGTAGTGGCAATGTTGATAAAGCTATGCGCCATAGTGTGTTGCCAAGTACGACCAAAGTGATTGTACTTTCCGAAATTCAAGATGACAATGTTATTGAACAAGCTTTACAATGGGGAGCACACTATGTGTTGTTTAAACCATTTACAGCTCAAGTGTTGTTAGAACGACTACGACTTCTTTTAGGTGATGCAAACAATGAATTGCTAGGTAAACAACACTATGAAGCGTATATTATAAAATACTTATTAGAAAGTGGATTACCATCACATACCTATGGCTACCAGTATTTCAGAATTGCAATCGGTTATTTGTTGCAAGAATCAAAAGAAGTAATATTCATCACAAAAACGATTTATCCTTACGTTGCCCAATATTGTAAAACGAGTAGTGGCAATGTTGATAAAGCTATGCGCCATAGTGTGATGTTGGCATACGAGCAAAATAGTGAGCGGTTCCAACGTTTCCTTGTTGCCATGAATTATAAAGATCCTTCTCGAAAACCTTCTAATTCGCAGTTTATTGGGATGATTCTAGAGAAAATTAAACAAGAAGTAAATCGTTCACATTCTTAGATAAAATAGTTATGTGTGAGAAAGCGGCAATATTTCAACTTGATTTCATCTTACTTTCACATCAAGTCGGAAATTGTCGCTCCTCAAAGGGTGCATATGTAAGCGCTTTTATGATACCTGTCTTTTGGAGTTTAGGTAAAAATATAGTGCTACAACCGATGCTGTAGCACTTTTTTTAATTGAGAAGGTACAAGGAAATAACTGGTTAATGGAAGCCCTGTTTGTTTTGCAAAGGCTTTGATGAAGTCACTATTTTTAGTAAGATTAATCCATTTTCTATCGGAAATGTTAGCCACTCTAAAGTTTCTTATGAAATGAATAATCGTCTCACTAGAAACTTCATTTTGAAGAATATTGAATTGAAGAAGTCTTAGTAAGAGAATGGATAAATAACAGATAAGGAAATGACCAATGATTGAATCTTGTTTCTGAACAAAAGCCGGTCTAGCATCCAGGTAGGATTTCATCACTCGGAAGGATTCCTCGATTCGCCATAAATTTCGGTAGACCTCAATAATTTGCTTAGAGTTTAGCTTGAGTTCCGAAGTGACGATGCAGTTGTAACCAGCCAATTTCAAATCATTCTCTATCGCTTTGCGATTCAAAGAGACACTCACTTTCTTATCAGTTTCATTTCCGCTATTGTCTGTAGATTTGAAGGATACGTACTTTGTACAATCACCATACTCATTCCGTTTTGCTTGTGCCGCATTAAGACGTTTAGCTTTTTCAACTTGTTTGAGAATTTCAAAGCGTTTCTTTTCGGCTAGTTTTGGATTATATGTAACAACACGCTTTTCTCTTAATGAAATCCGCGTTTTGCGACCTGATTCCAAAGGGATATCATAGGGGAAATCATCAATGCAAGATTTCATCCGATAAAGCAGCTTGCCATCAGTGTCGTAAACATCTTCGTAGTCATGATCTAATAGAACCCAAGTCTTCTCGGTTTCAGGCATCATTTTAATCGACTTTGAAAAGATATAACCATCACCGTTAGTTCTAGCATGTGCTATATTTTCAGCACAGTTTAATCCTTTATCAGCTACTCGGATAATCCGACCATTGATTTGATGCCTTTCTTTGAGCTCATTGAGCACTTCTCTAATAACGGGCTTCTCAGATTCGTTACCTGGGAAGATTTTCATACCGATGGGTATTTGGTGAGCATCAAGTAATAGACCCATTGAAACGATAGGAGCTTTTTTATTTTCTTTGGAAGGACCATTCCGCCTGAATTCATCCTCTTTATCAATCTCAAAGTAGAAGTTGGTACAGTCAAAATACGTCGTTGATACATCCGAAGGGAACCGGGATTGAAGGCCATGATTATAGATTTCAATGATTTTTTCGTATTCAGAACCGATGTACTCCAATGCATCATACATTTGGCTCTCGGAGTAGTGGAAATCCTCATAGAGTAAAGGAAGGACTTCATAGAATGTTTTATATTTTGAACAGGGATCAACGACTCGGGCATAGACAAGAGATGATAATACTTCAAAAACATTGAACTTGAATCGGAACGGTGATTGCATTAAATCAAAATACTTCTTAACACCTAAAGATTCATTAAGACTCTTAAGAGGAAAGTAACCTAAATTTCGTTCAGGAGTAATATCGCTAATCAGTTTGTTTTTAATCCGATTATTTTCTTCATTTCTCTGTAAGTTAAGTTGAACCACTTCAAGTTGAAAGAAAGTTAAGGGATCAGAGACACCTTGCTTAATCAAGTCGTCAAGGTATCCAATTGGACGAAAGGAACGTTGGACGGCATGTCCACGAGTAGGATCATAGAAACCTTCGTAAATCTGAAGATAAATACCTTTTTTGTTCTTGGTTTTCTTTAAGAAATAAGCCATAAATCGACCCTCCATTAAACAAGAATATTATAGCACAATAACACTATATAATAAAGTGTTGAAAAGATTATTTGTCAAGTTTTTGAACATAAAAAAAAGCCTCTGTTTATAGGCGTTCATTGATACATTTAATTCTGAATCACCAAATCTTTTCTTGTGCTAAGTACCAAACGCGGGAGTATATAATCTTGTTTGCAATTCCCTTTGTAATCAGTTTTGCATTTTTCCTCCTCATGGCAATCTTAAAAAGGTTAATAAAACAGGTGCGCTATTGGCATGGAGGCTTAATAATCCTGATAATTGTAGGTTATTTCGCAACAAAGAATACAATCAAATCATCGATTAGGAAAAAGAGGACATAAAGTAACAAATAGCCCACTGTTCCCATGACACTTACACCGTTCAATGCTAATACTTGTGTGAAAAGTATTGGCAACCCTGCTGAACATAGCAATTCAACTAAGTTAACTGAAATTGCAAGCCCTATAATTCCAAGCACCGCTAATATTAATGTTTTCTCATTTGTAATTGCTTTGATACGCTTG
>DAIDML010000234.1 GCA_027449005.1 Erysipelotrichaceae bacterium
AAAGGAGTACGTCAACATGGCTGAAAATAAAAAAGTATTGTTGAAGGTCCAAAACCTTAAAAAACACTTTCCATTAAAGAAACGTTCTCTATTCCAAAAGGAACAACTCTTCATTAAAGCCAATGATGGGATTTCAATCGATATCTATGAAGGTGAAACTTTAGGTCTTGTTGGAGAATCTGGATGTGGTAAATCAACATTTGGACGTACGATTCTTCAATTGTATGATCAAACAGAAGGAAACACATTGTTCTATGGGCGTACCTTGGCTGAAGTTGCACCTAAGTATGTTGTTGATGTCATTAAAACATTATCAAAACAATATCCTGCGTACTTAGCAGATAAAAAGGCATTGGATGAGTTAGTGGTTTCATTTGAATCTGAGAAAGAAGATATTGAAAAAGCTAAGCTCAGTTCAAAGATTGAAAAAGAAACAGCTCGACTTGAAAACAAGTACAAAAACATGTTTAGAATTGCAGGAGGGTTATTAACTTCTGAAGACTTGAACAAAGTGAGTGAAGTACTTCTTTCTGAGTTTAAACTCAAGCAAAAAGAAGCTAAGATTCGTCGTAAGATTGTTGTCCTTGAAGTTCAACTGACGGATCCAAAAGTCTTAGCGAACAAAGCAGCAATCAGTCGTATTGATGCTCAAATCGCAAAGCTTAAGGCAGAACTTGTTTCAGTTCATAACTTGGTGGAAGCTTCATCTTTAAAAGTAAAAGAGTTAAAAGATTCACTTCAATCAAATGCTTTGTTTGCTGCTTATGAAGAGCAACTTGATGATGGTATTGACTTATCTAAGTTAACCACCGAGGAAGTTCGTTTACTTCGTCAAGACATTCAAATCATTTTCCAAGATCCTTACTCATCACTTAACCCACGTTTAACGGTTGGTCAAATCATTGGTGAAGGATTATTAGCACACAACTTCTTTAAAAATGCTAACTCAAAAGAATACACAGACTACATTACCGATGTAATGGAAAAATGTGGACTTGCTCCATACTTCATTCATCGTTATCCTCACCAGTTCTCAGGAGGGCAACGCCAACGTATTGGTATTGCTCGTGCACTTGCACTTAATCCTAAGTTTATTGTTTGTGATGAAGCTGTATCCGCATTAGACGTGTCCATTCAATCACAAATCATTAACTTGCTTATTGATCTTAAGAAAGATAATAACTTAACATACTTGTTCATTACTCATGACTTGTCTGTTGTTAAGTTTATCTCAGATCGCATTGGTGTTATGTATCTTGGTAATATGGTTGAATTAGGCACAAGTGACCAGATTTTCGCAAATCCACTGCATCCTTACACGGAGGCTTTACTAGAAGCTATTCCTCGTACTGATGTTGAATCGAATCAAGAACTCACAATCTTGGAAGGAGATATTCCATCTCCGATTAAACCTCCTAAAGGGTGCAAATTTCATACTCGATGCAAATATGCATTTGACAAATGTAAAGTTGTTGAGCCTATTTGGCAAGAAATTGAGCCAGGCCACTTCGTTGCTTGTCACTTAAGAGGAGAATAGGTTGATTTTCAAAAGACCTAAGAATCAAGAGAGTGAATACGATTACGATGAAATAAAAGCGAAACTCAAAGAGACTGACTTTGAAAAAGGCGATATGCTTGCCTTAACCATTGCAGCTCTAATTACGGTCATACCAGTGATGTTACTTGTTTTAAGTATCATGATAGGTGTTATTTGGTTCATCTTCATTCGATAGAGAACAGGCCATGTGCCTGTTTTCTTTTAGGATAATCTAGGAAAGGAGGAGTATGTTAGCGTAAAGGGGTACGAATTATGAATGATTTATCGTTTCAAGATCAAGAGAGATTGTTGATTGCGTTATCTGAGCGTTGGAATATTGCTAAGATGTTCATACGATTAAACACAAAGCAAAATGATGTTTTAACCGCTCATGAGCACTTCGATGTGATGATGACGTTCTTCTACAATCAACTTGATGATGACTGTAAGGAGATTCACCAAAAATCGTATTTACGTAGAAGTGGACTCAAATGGTATGAAGAATATTATTCTCGTTCTAACTATTATCGTAAGAAAAGAATCATAATTGAAACATTTGTTCATTGTTTACAAATCTTTAAGGTGTTAAAATAACCGTACAGTGACTTAGTAGGTCTAGAGGAGAAACTATGATTAAAGGAATTGCTGCATCAAGCGGGATTGTCGTTTCAAAAGTATATAAACTTGAATATCCCGATCTAAGTGTTGAACAAAAAGAAGCTACACCTTCACAAGAATTTGAGAAGTTAGAAAATGCTATTGCTAAAACACAAAGTGACATTCGCTCAATCGAAGAGAAAGCGGTAGGCAAACTAAGTGAAGAAGAATTAGCTATTTTTGATGCTCACCTTATGGTGAGTGAAGACCCAGAATTGGTTGATCAAATTAAGAATCTAATTGAATCTGAGTATGTAAACGCAGAATTTGCGACACATCAAGTAGCATCCATGTTTATTGGCATGTTTGAAAGCATGGAAGATGCTTATTTCAAAGAACGTGCTGCAGATATCAAAGATGTTACGCAACGTTTAATTGCTCATATCTTAAACACGCCTCTTCCTGATTTAACCTTGATTAATGAAGAAGTGGTGATTGTTGCCCATGATTTAACCCCATCAGATACCGCTCAACTGAATCGTCAATTCACTTTAGGGTTTGCAACCCAAGTGGGTGGACGTACATCCCACTCTGCGATTATGGCTCGCTCTTTAGAGATTCCAGCTGTCGTAGGATGTGGAGAAGCATTATGGAGTGCACACCATAACGATGTGATCATTCTTGATGCTGTTGAAGGACGTGTGTACCTTAACCCAACCCAAGCGCTCATTGATGAGTATGCTTCCAAAATTGAAAAGTTCCAACAACGCAAAGAACGTTTAAAATCTCTTAAAGATGCCAAGAGTGAAACACTTGATGGTCATCATGTAGAGTTAGTTGGAAACATTGGCACTCCAAATGATGTTCATTCTGTGAACGACAATGGTGGAGAAGGGGTAGGATTATATCGTACGGAGTTTCTATACATGGATGCTTCCTCACTCCCTAGTGAAGAAGAACAAACCCTAGCTTATGCTAAGGTCATCAAAGACATGAACAATAAACCAGTTGTTGTACGTACATTAGACATTGGAGGCGATAAAGAATTATCTTATTTACCGTTTCCTAAAGAGATGAATCCTTTCTTAGGGTATCGAGCTATTCGCTTATGTTTAGATCGTACCGATATTTTTAAAACTCAAGTCAGAGCACTACTTAGAGCTAGTGTACATGGCAACCTCCATATTATGTTTCCAATGATTGCAACTTTAGATGAGTTCAGACAAGCTAAATCATTTGTGCTTGAAACTGAAAAAGAACTTAAATCTGAAGGTGTCGAAGTAGGAGAATACAAGCTTGGTATGATGGTTGAAATTCCTGCTGCTGCAATGTTAGCTGATCAATTTGCGAAAGAAGTAGACTTCATGAGTATCGGCACCAATGACTTGATACAGTATTCTATGGCCTCAGATCGTATGAATGAAAAGGTTTCTTACTTATATCAACCATACAACCCATCCATCCTTCGTCTAATAAAACTGACCATTGATGGAGCTCATAAGCATAATAAATGGGTTGGTATGTGTGGTGAGATGGCGGGAGAACCAATGGCAGTTCCACTCCTATTAGGATTGGGGCTTGATGAATTCTCTATGTCAGCTTCTTCAATTTTAGTGGCTAGAGAAATTGTTAGATCCGTCAACTATGAAGACATGAAATCACTTGCTTTAAAAGCACTAGAGTGTTCAAATGAAGAAGAAGTGATTCAACTAATCAAAGAAAACGTGACTATTCCTCTTAACTAATCGAATGTAAAGACCAGCCTAAGTGCTGGTTTTTAAATCTTTAGAGAGATAAACAAGATATGATACAATAAAGTTATGAACATACTTACAATAGGAACTAGCATCATCACAACACATTTTATTGATGCGGTGATGAAATCATCATTTTCAAAGATTAAAGCGGTTTATTCAAGAGACATGAAGAA
>DAIDML010000235.1 GCA_027449005.1 Erysipelotrichaceae bacterium
AATTTCAAGCGAGAAAGTAAGACCAAACTTACCGCGATAAACCCAATAATACCATATCCAACAAAACGAGCAGGTAAGAATATCGCTATCATTAATAACAGCATATTCACAATTTTAATACGAGGATCTAATCGGTGGATAATGGAGTTGGTTGGGATGTAGCGTCCTAATGCAATGTTAGTCATGACGTTGTCCCTCCTTGATGGAGCGAGCGAGTTTATCCAAATCTAATGTGTGATCATCAAAAGTAATGTTTTTTGCTTTTAAGTATGAGCGAAGTTCAAGCAGTGGAGGTTTAACTAAACCATATCCTTCATGAAGGTTGGTTTCATTAAAGAAATCATCTTTGCTTCCTTCAAACACTACACTTCCTTGATCAAGCATAATCACATCAGTTGCATAGTTTAAAACATGATTCAAGTCATGCGTAATCATCACAATGGTGGTTTTCGATTTATTTAAATCTTGAAACAAGGCCATCATAGAGGCACTGCCTTCAGGATCAAGTCCAGCTGTAGGTTCATCTAACACCAAAATTTTCGGTCTTAAGGCTAAGATACCCGCAATCGCAACACGTCGCTTTTGACCTCCTGAAAGTTCTAAAGGAGAACGTTCGTAAAATGAGGAATCTAATCCCACTCGATTCAGTGATTCTTGAGCAATATCTTGTGCTTCAATTTGAGTTGCACCAAAGTTAAGTGGTCCAAACATCACATCTTTAAGAATAGTTTCTTCAAACAATTGATATTCAGGAAACTGAAAGACTAATCCCACTTTCTTTCGAAGTGGTTTAAGTTCTTTCACTTTCTCATTAGCACTGATACGTTTACCATCCACCACCAATGAACCACCAGTTGGTGTCACGAGTGCGTTGAAGTGCTGTACAAGTGTGGATTTACCACTGCCTGTCGCACCAATGATAGCCGTAAAGGACCCTTCTTTAATTGAAGTGGTGACTTCTTTTAAAGCATGATAAGCAAACACCGAGTTAGGAGAATATTCATAGGACAGTTTCTCAACATCAATAATCATAAGTGTTCAACCATCCCTTCTAGTGTTGTTTGCGGAACATCAATTCCTACCGATTTTAAAGCATATTTAAACTTCAATGCAAACGGAATATCCAACTTAATTGATTTCAATAATGCCTCTTGAGCCAATACCTCATGAGGATGTCCATAATCAAGCACTTGACCTTCATTCATCACATAAACCACATCTGATTGATAAGCTTCCTCAATATCATGTGTGATGGAAATGATGGTCATATTGGTTTGTTCATGAAGCTGTTTTACCAAATCATTCACTTCAGCTTTACCTTTAGGATCAAGCATCGATGTTGCTTCATCCAAGATTAAGATTTGGGGAGCCATGCTTAAAGCACCCGCAATCGCAACACGCTGTTTTTGACCTCCACTTAATTTAGTGGGTTCAAAATTCAAGTAATCACTCATTCCTACTGCGGAGGCAAAACGTTCAATGATTCCATCCATTTCTTTTGGATCAACTCGATGATTTTCAAGACCAAACGCGATATCATCTCTCACGGTAGAACCGATGAATTGATTATCTGGATTTTGAAAGACAAGTCCGACTTTAGAACGTATTTCATCCACATTCTCTAAATTTAACGGTAATCCATCCACTATGATTTCACCATGAGAGGTTTGAAGAAGCCCAATAATGCACTTGGCAATGGTGCTCTTTCCCGAACCATTATGACCTACGATTGTGACATACTTCCCTTGCGGAATGCTTAAAGAGACATTGCTAAGCGCTAAGTCAGTGTTGTTGTAGGAAAAGGATATATTTTTAATTTCAATAATCGACATGAATGAGTTCCTCACAATGAATCGTAGTGTTTTGGTG
>DAIDML010000236.1 GCA_027449005.1 Erysipelotrichaceae bacterium
TAGCGGCCTTATGTTTCCATGTACCTTGAGATTAAACATCCAAACCATGGGCATGGATTAGATCATCCTGAACTTATAAAAGACACATTAGAAATCTATTTCAGATACATTGATCAAGACTACAAGAGTTTGAGAAAAATGCTTGGGATTGATCCACTTCAAGTCAGTATTATCCCTTTAGGGACGATTAAAAAGTATGAAGACAGTGTGAATCATCAAGTGTATCGTGTCAATCCAAACTTCTTTGATGTCACTGAGATATTAAAATTAGCTTCACTTACGCAAGGAGGTGATGACTTACGTTAATTCATAACTTAATCTATTGGGGAGTACCATCGCTGGTCTTTGTGGCTAACACAGTCCTGTTTCTGATACTTGCCTTATCAAAAAAAGACAAACAAGTCATAACCTTCATGTTGTTTATGGGTGCAATGGCCAGCTGGCCTGCAGCTTCACTCTTCATGAAGTTACAACTTGTACCAGGTACACTCACTTGGAACAGAATCATGGTGTCTGCCATGTTGATGATTCCTTATTTTGCGTACTTTTTTGTCAGTGTCTTTACTGGAACACGAAAGAAAATTTCTTTATTTGTGATTACCTTCGTAATCCTTGTCTTTCAAGTTTTCAATGGTCTGGGATTGATCATCAGTAATGCATCGATGCAACAAGTTATAGTGAATGGGATCCCTCGCTTAGAACTTGATTATTCTATTGGTCCATTTGCTCCATACATGTTTGGAATTATCTTTATTATGTTAGCTCTGACCATGCGAATGATGACCAAAGCCATCAAAAGGGGCAATAAATCTTCTCATCGTCTTAAACCGGTATTGTTTGGATTTGCGGTATTGTTTATTGGTATGACCTTTAACCTAATACCAGTGTTAGGTAAGTATCCAATTGACTTGTTCTTTGGATTAATCACTTCTTTGATTATGTTCTACGCTGTTTACAAGACACGTGTTGTTGAACTCAAGTTTGTGATCACTCGAGCAGTTGTCTTTACGGCACTCCTTACCTTGCTTGTCACTGCTTCAGTTGCGATTGTTAAGCAAATTACCGTGTTCTTTGGAAGTACTTTTGATGGACTAGGCATTCAGAATCAAACGTTGATTTCCACATTAATTTCTATCGTCATGTTCCTTCCTTTGTTCAGTATTGTGCAGCGTCTAGTCGAAGATTATTTCTATAAAGTCGAACAGCGTCATCATAATCTGATTAAGCAATTTACCCTTAAAGTTTCTAATAACCTTAACTTGGAGACCATCAGTGATGAACTGCTAAAAGTCATTAAAGACATCACTGATCATGATCGTGCATATTTGTTTTTAGAGAATGCGGAAACCTCACACTATGAGTTTCATGCATCGATTAAGAAGCTAGATAAAGTCACCTTCACCATGTTAAAGACACATCCGTTTGTGCATTGGTTTAAACGTTATGATGATATCATTTACGATCAATTCATTGATGTCCATCCTTTCTTCAAAACGATGTGGGACAATGAGCGAAATAACTTGCTACTGATGCGTTTTGAAGCAGCTATTCCACTTAAATACAATGGTCAACTCATTGGAATGCTCCTTATTGGTTCTAAAGATGCAACCACCCGACTTGCTGAGTCAGTTCTTAGTCAAGTTGCTACATTATGTGCTACTGCTGCCATCACCATTTCTAATGCTAAACTTTATGAAAAAACAAAACGGGAAACGATTGTAGATAGTTTAACCAATGTTTATAACCGCCGTTACTTCATGGATACCCTTAATGAGTTAAGCAAAAACCTACGCCAACAATCGCTCGCCTTGATTATGCTTAATATTGACATGTTCTCTTTATACAATGATTTATATGGTCATGTGGCTGGAGATAAAGCACTACTCAAACTTGCGAACACGATTAAGACGATTTGTGGATCACAAGGTCATATTTGCCGTTACGGTGAAGATACCTTTGCGATACTCCTTCCTTATGCTGATTCAAAGATGGCCTATGAAATGGCTGAAAAGATTCGACTTCGTATGTCTACCTTAAGTATGGCCAATGATAATCAAACACAACGATTCATTACCATTTCTTCTGGTATTTGTGTTGCTCCTACCTTAGCCAATGATGGCAACGATCTGCTTCATAAAGCAAACATGACCCTTCGCTCTGTCAAAACCAATGGAAAGAACCAATCCTTGATTTACGATGAAGAAGTGGTTGAAAAGCAAGCACAAGGCAGTGAAGAAATGAACATGGCTACCGTCTATGCTCTAACAGCTGCCATTGATGCGAAGGATCACTTTACCTTTGGTCACTCTCAACGAGTTGCTCGTTATGCATGTGCGATTGTGGAGGAAATGAATGCATCTAAAGAAGAGGTTGAACTCATTCGTACCGCCTCACTGCTTCATGACATTGGTAAAATTGGAGTTCCTGAAAGCATTCTTACTAAGCAAACTTCCTTAAGTGATGAAGAATATGAAACCATGAAACGTCATGTGGACATGTCCATCACCATCATTAAATACCTTCCATCATTCTCCCACGTGATTCCTGCAGTTATGGGACATCATGAACGTTGGGATGGTTATGGTTATCCTCGTAAGATTGCTGGAGAGAACATACCATTCTCTGCTCGCTGTATTGCGATTGCGGATGCATTTGACGCAATCACCTCAGATCGTCATTATAAATCCTTCTTAAGTACTGAACATGCTCTAGAAGAGATTGAACGAAATGCAGGTACACAATTTGATCCTCAACTAGCACAAGCCTTTGTTAGAGTGGTTAAGAGTGGAAGATTAATCATTGAACCCTCTAGGAACAATACGATGAATCAAAAAACGGACTTTCTGTCCATGAAAGCATAAAAAAGTGTGAGTTCACTTCAATGAACTCACACTTTTTCTATCTAACCACAATATTAACAATCTTATTCTTAACTACGATTTCTTTAACGATGGTTTTATCTTGTAAGGCTTCAATCACACTTGGAATTGCTTTCGCATGATCTAATACCACACTGTCATCTTGATCAACTTTGATGGTGAATTTTCCTTTAAGTTTGCCATTGATTTGTACAACCATTTCTACCTCAGAAAGCACTAAATACTGCTCATCATAATTTGGCCATGGTTCATAAGTGATGCCTTGTTTTCCACTGACATGTTCCCAAATTTCTTCTCCTAAGTGAGGAGCAAACGCTGAAAACATTTTAATGAATCCTAAAGCATAGTCTTTGTAGATACTGCTGGCTTTGTAACACTCATTAATGAAAATCATCATTTGAGAAATGGCCGTATTTAAGTTAAGTGTTTCAATGTCAGAGGACACCTTTTTAATGGTTTGATGGTAAACACGATCTAGTTCATGTGAGTTCTCATCACTGAGACGTGATTCTTCCATAAACAAACGATACACACGATCTAACCAACGACGAGACCCTTCCATATTCGAATCAGACCAAGGAAGCGCTGCTTCTAATGGTCCCATAAACATTTCGTAAACTCTTAAGGTATCTGCACCATGAGATTTAACATAATCATCAGGATTGAGAACATTTCCTCTTGATTTGGACATTTTTTCACCGTTTTCACCTAAGATCATGCCTTGGTGGAAAAGACGAATAAACGGCTCTTTGGTTGACACAACTCCTAAATCAAACAACACTTTATGCCAGAATCGAGCATAGAGTAAATGCAAGACAGCATGTTCTGCTCCACCCACATATAAATCCACAGGAAGCCAATGATCAAGTAATGCCTTATCACCAATCGCATGTTCGTTGTGTGGATCAATGAATCGCAAGTAATACCAACATGACCCTGCCCATTGTGGCATGGTGTTGGTTTCTCGTTTTCCTTTGACTCCGTTTTCTTCCACAAACAACCAATCAGTGGCGTGTGACAATGGTGATTCACCATTATCACTAGGAC
>DAIDML010000237.1 GCA_027449005.1 Erysipelotrichaceae bacterium
CATGCTTCGTAACTTAAAAGAAGGTGGAACATTCTTGCTTTCAACATCCACACCAGCTTCTGAGATTGATCGTTTACTTCCTAACCGTGTTAAGAAGCAATTGGCTCAGAAGAAGGCGAAAATGTATGTGATTGATGCGAATGCGATTGCTGAGTCCATCGGTATGGGACGTCGTACCAACACGATATTACAATCATCATTCTTTGCACTTAATGAATCCATTATTCCTTACTCTGATGCTCTTTCATACATGAAAGAAATGGCTGAGAAGTCGTATGGTAAAAAAGGTGAAGAGATCGTCGACTTGAACTTCCAAGCCATTGACCTGGGTAAAGAAGGATTAGTTGAAGTGAAGATTGATCCTGAATGGGCAAACATTGTTTTAGGTAATACACGTAAAACGACTGGTGATGAATACTTTGATGAACACGTAGCAATGATTAATGGCCTTGAAGGTTATGATCTTCCAGTTTCAGCATTCACAACTGATGGACTCATTGATGGTTCAATGCGCAATAATATTACCTTTAAAGAAAAACGTACCATTGCGACTCAAGTACCTAAGTGGATTCCTGAAAACTGTATCCAATGTGGATTCTGTTCATTTGTGTGTCCTCATGGAACCATTCGTACATTCTTGTTAGATGAAAATGAAATGAAGAATGCTCCTATGGAGTTTGCTACTTTACAACCTAATGGTAAAGGTGTAGACCACTTACGTTACCGTGTCATGGTTTCACCTGATAACTGTGTTGGATGTTCCTTGTGTGTTGTTGAATGTCCAGGCAAAGGCGGTCAAAAAGCCTTAGTTATGACGGATGTTAACGAGCAACTTCATGAAGCTCCATTAGCTGAATACATTTATAAACAAACGACATATAAATCTGAATACTTCCCAACAGATTCTATTTAGGGAACTCAATTCTTAATGCCTTACTTTGAAGTTTCTGGAGCTTGTGCTGGTTGTGGTGAAACACCATACTACAAACTTGTTACTCAACTTTTCGGTAGTGACATGATGATTTCTAACGCAACGGGTTGTACATCCATTTATTGTGGATCAACTCCATCTACTCCATTTGCCACTGATAAATCAGGTAAGGGACCAGCTTGGGCTAACTCCTTATTTGAAGATAATGCTGAATTTGGATTTGGTATGAAAGTGGCTCAAGAGTTTAAGGCACGTCAACTTGTTGAACGCTTAACTGAAGCTCAGTCTTCATTTGAACCTGAACTTCAAAGTGTTGTAGCTGAATACTTAGCAGCTAAGGGCAACCGTAATGAAGAAAAAGTCATTGCTCCTCGTATGGTTGAACTCTTAAAGGCATCTAAATCAGAAGCGGCTGCTCCATTACTTGAAATGGAAAGAGACTTTATTTCTAAATCTGTTTGGATCATTGGTGGTGATGGATGGGCTTATGACATCGGATTTGGTGGATTAGACCACGTCATCGCAAACAGTCTAAATGTGAATATTCTTATTCTTGATACTGAGGTGTACTCTAATACAGGTGGACAGTCTTCTAAAGCTTCACAAGCTGCGTCGATTGCGAAGTTTGCAGCTGGTGGTAAGCCTACTGGTAAGAAGGATCTTGGTTTAATGGCTATGATGTATGGTCACGTGTATGTTGCTTCCATTGCAATGGGTGCTAACCGTGTTCAAACCATTAAGGCTTTAAAAGAAGCTGAAGCTTATCAAGGACCATCTGTGGTTATCGCATACTCACCATGTATTGAACACGGTATTAAGGGTGGATTATCCAACCATCAGATCACACAAAAACTTGCTGTGGAATGTGGTTATTGGACCCTTTACAGATTCAATCCAGATGCAGAGAAACCGCTAACTGTGGATTACACTAAACCTGATTTCAGTAAGTTCCGTGACTTCGTCATGACTGAAACACGATTCAATCAACTTCCTAATGCTAACCCATTTGAAGCAGAAGCTTTACTTGAGAAGGCAGCTAGTGATGCTGAGAAACGTTTCAATCGCTTAATGAAATTAGCTAGAGACTAACATACACGAAGTCAGGGTGGACATCCACCCTGATTTTTTAAAAGGAAAGGCTACTATGAAGGTTCTTTTATACTTTGAAGGTGAAAATTTCATCGCAAAATCTGGGATTGGACGTGCATTGAAACATCAAAAGAAAGCATTGGAACTAGCTGGTGTTGAGTATACAACGGATGTGCTGGATAGTTACGATATTCTACACATCAATACAGTTGGAGTCACTAGCCCTTTAGTCATTGCTCAAGCACATGCATTGGGGAAGAAAGTGGTTTATCATGCTCATAGTACTGAAGAGGATTGTCGTAATTCCTTTATCTTATCCAATCAGATTGCTCCACTGTTCAAGCAACACTTAATCAACATGTATCAGATGGCGGATGTCATCATTACGCCAACACCTTACTCAAAATCTCTATTAGAGAACTATGGACTAGAAAAACCGATTTATGCAGTTTCTAATGGGATTGATTTGTCTCGTTATTTTAAGGATGTAGAGAAAGAAAAGACGTTCAGATCTTATTTTCACTTAGGTCCTAATGATAAAGTGGTGGTTAGTGCAGGATTATACCTAAAACGTAAAGGTATTCTTGATTTCATGGAAGTCGCGAGGATGATGCCAGAAGTTACATTCATTTGGTTTGGTTCAACACCTCGTATTGCATTATCCTCTGAAGTGAAGAAAGCGATTGATGATCATCCGGTCAACGTTCGTTTACCTGGTTATTTAAAAGGCCCTGGATTTGAAGGAGCATTTTCTGGTGCGGATGCATTCTTTTTTCCCTCATTAGAAGAGACAGAGGGGATTGTTGTTCTTGAAGCATTGGCTTCTAAACAAAAGGTTGTGGTAAGAGACATTGGTGTATACCAAGGTTGGTTGAAGCATGAATATAATTGTTTAATGGGTAAAGACAATCATGAGTTTGTATCTCATTTAAGAACCATTTTCAATCAACAATATTCCAACGAATTCATTGAAAATGCTTATCAAACAGCTCAAGATCGCAGTTTGGATAAGATTGGGGAACAGTTGAAAACGATATACCAATCATTGTGATAATCATAATTGACTTATTTGTATGATTTGATATAATACAGTCATGAAACTGAGTAAGTCAAATCTTCTACATTTTGCACTCTTTATATCTGTCATTGGAATGATGCTTTTTATCATGGCCAATGACTTTTCTTCTATCACCCGATTATTAAGCACCATTCGTCTTGGTTATGTGATTCTTATTGTTACATTGACAATACTTTATCATGTTTTGATTGGGATATCTTTGACTCGACTTGTAAGAGTCACGAATCCAACATACACATACATTGAAGGAATTAAGAATGCATTTATCGCAGCTTCCTTTCATGGTATAACTCCTGGATCCACTGGAGGGCAAGTCGCACAATCCATTATATCCAGTAAACAAGGGGTAAAGTCTGGCAACGCAGCAAGCATTCTTTGGTTGGAATTTATTATTCATCAAGCAGCATTAGTGATTGTAGGATTTGTCTTCTTATTTACAAAGTTTGGTATCCTAAGATTACTCAATACAACGATGCAATCACTGGTTTTCTTAGGTTTCTTTATCAATCTATTGGTACTTCTCTTTTTATTCCTCATCGTTCAATCACCTCGTTTTAATCAATGGTTCCTAATGAAAGGATTATTCATCTTGAAGTCTCTTCATTTAATTAAATCAATTGAGAAGAATCAGAAGAAAATCATTGAGTTTGTTGCACAATTCAGTGAAGCACAAGAGCTCTTTATTCATAATTTAGAT
>DAIDML010000238.1 GCA_027449005.1 Erysipelotrichaceae bacterium
AAGGTTCATTAGCATTAGCCCATGATACAAAAGCATCTTGTTTTATATGGCCTTCATTCGACAAATCAACAACCCAAACTTCATTTCCTTGCTTAAGAAGATTTTCAACCCAATCTAAGTGTTCAATGATTCGATCACATCCAGATGGCCATGTGACCAAAACTCGTTGATGAATGATTGAATGCGGAACAAATATCAAGATTACATGATGCATGTCTTTTTGAGAATTAAAGCTCATTTGCTTTAAATCATAATCGTTAAAAGTATGCATCAAAGTGACTGTTGGCTTTAAATCCGTTTCAATTCTATTGGATGATACGATGTCATTTAGATAATCTATAATCGCATTGTGTTTAAACTCAATCTTGTTTTGATAATGCAGATTAATTTCATCATGGATTCTTAGAGCATTGCGTTTATCTAGTCGAATTTGGTGATGAACACTACACTTTGAATGAGTATCGTATTCAAGAGTAGGATTTTTATAGATAACAGGTTGAGAAAAATGTTTATTAAAAAATTGTGCTGCCTTTTGAGCCATGTTTGGTGTATAGCTATGATTTACTGGTTCTTGATAAATCTCTAGAAGGTGTTCAGATTCAAACAGTTTGTACACTTCACCTGCGCTATTGACAGATCTAATCGTTCCTTCAATAGGGAAGAAATCATATTCTGCAGCTAGAATAAGGACAGGTTTAGGAGCAAAACATATTAGAAAATCATCATGATCAAATCCAATTTTACCTAAGCCATAAAAATGTTGTTCCCTATCTTGAGCCTGACCTGTTTTGATGTAATCGTATCTTGATGTGATGTATGTGCCTACAACAGCAACTTTAATTCGTGGTTCAACTAACATCAATATGCTTGATATTGTTCCCCCTCCAGAATTACCTGTAATACCTAAACTATGAATATCTACTTCATCGAGTCGTTCTAACACATCAAATGCACGCATATAATCATGGATCATATATCGAGCTATTGATTGACCAATCAATGAAGCTTGATATCCAGCCATGTCATGTTCATATGTCAATCCTTCTACTTGTTTTTCACCTTGGGTTCCTAGATAGCTAAAACGTTCTCCTTGACCAACATTGTCAATGACACATACAACACAGTCATATTGAACTAATGTTTGTGCAACAAACTGATACTCCTTAGAGTCTTTACCATCTTTTTCATGACCACAAGCCAATAATATGCCTGGTTTTTTTCCATGAGTAAGTGGGAAGTAAAGATGAGCGGAAACATAAACTTGTGGTCTAGATTCGTAAATTATACATTGACGACGATAATAAGGAGTAATCAGGGTTTCACCAAATTCAATATTGAGGGGAGATGTCTCTTTAATTAACCCACCTATAGATTCAATCAATTGTGTTCTCAGATCATTTTGGTAACTCAACACATCTTTTATATTTGATAAAGACTGAGATGTTTTCTTATGTTTAATTGTTCGCTCTACAACCATCTCCTTTAATTGATTACGAGTATCATAAAGAGGATGTTGAGATGTGATGAGTTTTTGAATCAGTACATTAGGTTTCATAAGAAATTAAGATTATCCACTTTCAACGAAGGAATGACACCTTTATGAGTAGCATTGCTAAAGACTTGATCAATTGAATGAGCATTTTTTTCCCTTACAGAAATAGAATTTAACATGATGCATGTTCCACTGATAGAAGTATGGATCAAAGTTGCGTCTGTTAAAAGAAAGTCCTCTGTCATACGAGCGAATAATCGATCACACTTTTGACTTTTTCCATAATGAATAGTCATATTAATTGCAGTTTCTTTGCTCCCAACATACTCAATGAGATAGATTAATTTTCTAGTGTCTTCAAAACCAATTCTAACAATAGCAATACTTGTCTTTGTTTCTAACACAACACAAGATTCATTTTCAAAAGTAAAGAAGTGACCATCCAACATGTCCTTCAAAACATTAAAGTCTCTTTTAAATCGAGGATAACTCTTATTTTGATATTGCTTTTCATAATGTTGAGTTAACTCAAGAGAATTTTTTTCATGAATTACATATTTTTTATGAACTATCTTTTCGATTAATGATAAATCCACATGAACTTCAATCAATTCACCCACTTGCTTCGCACCTAACCTAAGATAGTTCTTTCCTGTACCAGAAATAAAAAGCAGTTGCACCTGATTATGCGTACATTGTTCTTTAACATACGTCAGCAGTTGATTTGATAATCCTTGACCTCGATAATTTTGATGTGTACAAACCGCACCTAGCATGACACAAGATATTGATTCACTATTTGAGACTTCTAGTGTACTAGGGTATGTCGCAATGAAAGAGATAAGCATTTCATTCTCAAAGAGTCCGTAAAGATGATTTATATTTGCTTCATTAAAGACATGAGGATAACGAAATTGAAACTGTTGACGTCCTTGAAAAAAGACATCATTAGCTAAAAGAATGGCTTGATTTAACTCATTTTTATTTTGAAGTGCCCTAATGTTCATCATAGTTAAAAGGTATATAAGTTTGCTTTATTCGGCTCTCGTCAGCAGCAAATGCAAGTAGACTAGCTCTTAATCCATCCGCAACTGTTGAAATGGGTGGTGTATGATGAGTTAAACAATCAATAAATTCTTTAATGACTTGTGTATCTCCACCCCCATGCATATTCATCCCTGTAAAGTTAACTTTTAGATGCTCTTTAGTTCGATAATTGAGAAGCTCAAGATATCCTGATTCAAGTGTTCCGCTGATAAGGCCATATTCACAGTGAATCATAATATCACGACCATGTTTCCCACTCATTGCGATCACATTAAAGTTGCCATGTGACCCATCACTGAAATGCACAAGTACAGACTGATTATCCACAATATCTGAATCGTTTCCATAAATACATTGTCCAATACCTTTGGAAGTTTCATCACTGTAGACTTTCCCATTGACTGTTTTCGCATATGAACTCACATCATCACGATATAGGCAATCAAGTCGTGAACAGTGTGCGCAACTGGTTTCATTTACACTATGTTGTGCAAACCCTCGATGACCCAATGACATCACTCCAATTGGGCGTGCTTCATGTTCCTTAAACCAACACATCAGATCTAAATCATGAGAACATTTCTCATTCATGAATCCCCCTGTGTATTCAGTTAATCGATGCCAACTGCGTTTGAACTTTGTCCCATGTTCAACG
>DAIDML010000239.1 GCA_027449005.1 Erysipelotrichaceae bacterium
ATCCACATCTATCGTAAGATAGATTGGCGTTGCTTGCAATGAAAATATCGCTTCCTTCAATGCTTCAACACTCACAGGAAGCAAGATGGTGTGCTCTTGAGCAAACGCATATTCTTCTTTCGTACCAGAGCGAATGCCCCATTGAATCAAACGTTTTGAACCCAAACGATTCACCACACGATGCATCACACAGGCATGAGAAAGTGGATTGTTCATGTAAGTTTCTCTTAAATCCGCATGAGCATCCAATTGAATGACCACCAGATCTGGATACACCTCATGCACCGCTTCCACACTAGGATAGGTGATGGAATGTTCTCCTCCAATCATGAAAGGCACTTTCCCATCCTTAAGAATAGTTTGAGTGGTTTCTTTAATCATCACTTGAGTCGCAACATTATCTCCCATAGGACATCCTAAGTCACCACGATCAAAGATGTTGTAGTCTTCTAAATCCTGTTGAGTTGACCAACTGAAGGTTTCAACCCCATAAGATGCTTTTCTTAGCGCACTTGGACCAAACCGTGTTCCAGGTCTAAATGAACATGTTCCATCAAAATCAACTCCAAACATCACGATATCTGCTTCTTCATAGGTTGACTCACACGCCATGAACACATCTTTAGCATTAATCATGGTAATCCTCCTTGAGGGATTAAATGACATAACTTGGTAAAGCGAAACAACCGACATGCAAGGCTGGATTGTAGTATTTAGTTTTTAAACCATATTCATGCCATGAATTCACATGCTTATTGATTGGTAATATCCCTTTAGAAGCGTACCCAAACAACCAATGTCCACTAGGATAGGTAGGAATATGTGCTTGGTATACTTGTGCCACTTCAAATATTTCGGAAATACGTTGATGAGCACGACGCATGTTGCGCTCAAAAGCTGGATAATACGGAGATTCATGTTGATTCACAAGAATGCCTTCTGCTTTTAAAGCACGGTAGCAGTTGGAATAAAACTCTTTCGTGAACAAGCCTTCTCCAGGTCCAAAGGGATCGGTGGAGTCCACAATGATCAAATCATATTCATTCACCTTAGAGCGAACAAACTTAAGTCCATCTTCAAAATATAAATTGACTTTCTCATCATACAGTTGACTTGCGGTTTGAGGTAAGAATTCAACGCTCACATCCACCACCATCTTATCAATCTCAACCATATCAATGGTTTCAAGATGAGGATAACGCAGGAGTTCCCTCACGGTTCCACCATCCCCTGCTCCAATGACCAATACTTTCTTTATGTTTGGATTGGTGGCCATAGGAACATGCACAATCATGTCATGATAGATGAACTCATCTTTTTCGGTGACCATCATTAAGCCGTCAAGAGTTAAGAATTTTCCAAATTCCACTGAATCAAAGACATCCACTTGTTGGAAACCACTGTGTGATGAAAAAAGATGTTGTTTTATTTTAATAGAGAAACGCACATGTTCTGTTTGTTGCTCGGTGTACCAAAGTTCCATTAGTCCTCCTTAACGACTTTAAGTGTTGTGAATGTGGGATCATGTGATCCCATTAAAAACTGATCATTACTTAATCCAAAACTGATGTAATCCAAGATGGCTTGAGTGATGACTTCTCCATAAGAAAGAATAGGAATACCTGGAGGATAAGCCATAATCATCTCAGCACTGATACGTCCACAGGACTGTGAGAAATCAACCATTTCTGATTCACGACTATACGCTTGTTTAGGGCTTAATTGGACCTGTGGATGAATGAATTCTTGAATCGATTGAGATTGTCCTACTTGAGCGTATCGCTCCTTAATGTCTTGTAAAGCCGCAAGAAGACGTTCTATCTCTAAAGAGCGATCTC
>DAIDML010000240.1 GCA_027449005.1 Erysipelotrichaceae bacterium
CACCACTCAACTTATTATCTACGTTTGATGAGCAATGTTTTGAATGTGATGTGAAAGATTTAAATGAACAACTCCAACAATTTCTTAGTGAGCATGAATGTTCATTTGATGATGTACTCAATAATAAGTCATTGCGTGATCGCTGTGTTCTTAATTTATACCAAACAACCATGTGTTCACTTAAAGACATTGGTGACCTTTTCTTAGGTTTAGATCAATCCACCATTTCAAAGATTATCAAAAAATCTTTGCAAGAGACTTGATATTCAAGTAGTGTCCCTTTATAATAGATTCATGGAGGTTGTTATGAGTTTTTCAGTTAACTTGAATACGATGGTCAATCAAACACAACTGAATGAATCCATTTTATATGATCATATAGTTTTGGGTGGTGGGCCAGCTGGATACAATGCAGCACTTTATGCTTATCGCAAAGGATTAAAGACAGCCATCCTTACAGAACGCTTGGGAGGGCAACTACTCAATACTTCTACTGTGGACAATTATTTAGGATTTATTGATGTGAGTGGTGAGGGTTTATCAGAAGCTTTTATAGCGCATCTGAAGCATTATGATATTCCAATTTTTGAAGAAATTTCCATTTCAAAAATAGAAAAGATCAATCATATATTTATCATTACCACATCACTTGACAAGAAGATTAGAGCTAAAACCATTTTACTTGCTACAGGTTCACATCCTCGTCGATTAGACATTCCTGGTGAAGCAGAGTTCAGTGATAAAGGGGTCGCTTATTGTGCCATTTGTGATGCTCCTCTCTTCAAAAACAAGACCGTCATTATTGCGGGAGGTGGCAACTCAGCTGTTGAAGCTTCATTGGATGTTGCCAAATGGGCAGCTCAAGTGA
Organism: Erysipelotrichaceae bacterium; assembly: GCA_027449005.1. Classification (GTDB taxonomy): domain Bacteria; phylum Bacillota_I; class Bacilli_A; order Erysipelotrichales; family Erysipelotrichaceae; genus UBA6182. Next base: position 869 of record DAIDML010000240.1, read on the forward strand.
TTGTCGTTCACCGCTCTGAATTTCGAGCTGATAAAGTGTTAGTGGATCAAATGATGGCTCATCCCCTTATAAAGGTTCACAAGCAAACACAAATTCTTGAAGTCTTAGGTGATACGCGCATGCGCTCAATTCGAGTGTTAGATAAATCATCCCAAGAGGAGCGAATCATTGAAGCTGATGGCTTGTTTGTTGAGATAGGAAACATTCCTAATTCATCATTGGTACAAGATTTAGTTTCATTATCTACAACACAGCATGTCATGGTGGATAACCACCAACACACATCCTTACCTGGTCTATTTGCGGCTGGTGATGTATGTGAAAGTCCCTACAAGCAGATTGTGATTGCGGTAGCTCAAGGAGCAACCGCTGCCTTAGCTGCATCCGAATACATTAACCAACAAGGAGGAATTTATGAGATTAATGAATGATGACGTCGCAAATCAATTGCGCACCCTATTTAAGGACATTAAAGATGATGTCACGATCGCCTTCTTCACCTCAACAGGTGAATGTGTCAGTTGTGAAGAAACCCACAATTTACTTCACGAAGTGGAAGAACTCTCTGATAAAATTCACTTAAAACATTATGATATTGATCAAGATTATGAACTTGCAAAACAATACAATATTGAAATGGTACCAAGTTTTGTCTTACTTGATCATCAAGGTGTAAATCATGGAGTTAAATTCAATGGTATTCCGGCAGGACATGAAATTAACTCATTTATCCCAGCCCTTTTAGATATGGGCAATGCACATGAAGATTCCATTCCTGAAGATTATCTTAAACGCATCAATGCGATCAATAAACCTGTCAACATCAAAGTGTTTGTTACACTTTCATGCCCACATTGCCCGGGAGCAGTCGAAAAAGCCCACAAACTCGCCAAACTTAACACAAACATTGAAGGTGAAATGGTGGAAGCTCAAACATTCTATGAATTATCCAACCGCTTCAATGTTTCATCCGTTCCTAAGATTGTGTTCAATGACAGTGTTGAACTAGTAGGTAATCAACCCTTTGAAGTCTTCTTAGAAACCATCGAAAAACTATCTTAAAAT
>DAIDML010000241.1 GCA_027449005.1 Erysipelotrichaceae bacterium
AAGTTCATGAGGCAAAAAACGTTGAGTGTGAGTTATAATAGACATGCGAGTGGTGTCCTTTCTATAAAGTGTGGTAACTCTATTTTACAGGATTCCATTCGCTATTCTATTTTTAGTTTGAAAGTCTCACATCAATTGTAACTCTACATGTGAAGTCTGTAAACGCTCACAATTTCATTGAAAATGAGTCATTAAAATGTCATAATTATACGAGGAGGAATTAGAGACATGGTGAATACCAAACAACATCATTCAAAGATTGTGACCTTCTTAACGGCCCCGTTCAGGGCATTTAAGGCCATGCTGGCGGATGTGAAACAACATCCCGATGCACTTAAGTCAGCAGTGTTCTCTGCAGTCTTAATGGGTTCAGGTCAGTTTAGAAACAAACAGAAGTTTAAAGGAGGTATTTTCCTTGGACTATTCCTGTTAATTATTGTCATTGAGTTCTTTACAGGCGAATACATGTTCGCTTTAGATGAAATAGCTCGTTTCCCAGCTGATCCTGGCGGACAGATTTATTTCATTCGTGACTATGGTGGATTTTTCCTTAGAGGCCTATGGGGTCTTTTTACACTAGGACAAGTCGTTGGACAAACCATCTATCGTGGTCAGTTTGTGGAAACATTCAACAAGAACATTCCATGGTTAACGGCAGATAACTCTGTTACCTTATTGGGTCGTGGTTTGATTGTATTAGTGATTACCGTTGTTTTATTAGGTTTCTATATTTACAACATCGTTGATGCTTACAAGACACGTAAAGACATCAATGCAGGTGCTGAAGTTGAAACAGGTAAGAAATATCTAAAACGGTTATGGACGGACATGTTTCCATACATTATCTTAGTGCCATCTTTGATTATGATCATGTTCTTTACCTTAGTTCCATTCTTATTTTCATTCTTGCTTGCCTTTACCAACTATACCTATCGCTTACAATTACCCAACGTCCTCATTCGCTGGGTTGGGTTTGACACATTTAAACTTATTGTCGGTGACGCAGGATGGTTAAGAATGTTTGCAGGTGTTTTATCTTGGACATTCATTTATGCGATAATGTCTTCTTTCACGGTCTATGTCTTAGGTTTAATTCAAGCCATCGTCATTGAAAGCAAGTTTGTTAAGGTTAAGAAGTTTTGGCGCACTATTCTCATCATTCCATGGGCAATCCCAGCGATGATTTCACTCATGGTGTTTAAAAACGTATTTGATACTCAAGGTTTAGCAAATCAAATTTTGTATGCCACCAACATGATGCAACCCGTGTCCAAGTTCTTATTTGATATTGGTCTTCAAGGGGCTATGGATAATCCTATCTTCTGGTTAACAGCCAATTATAATGGAAACTTAGCGAAGTTTGTCGTCCTTGCGGTTAACTTATGGCTTGGATCTCCATACTTCATGATGCTCATTACAGGGGTATTAACTACACTTCCAAAAGACTTGTATGAAGCAGCTTCCATTGATGGTGCAAGTCGTTGGCAACAATTCCAACGCATAACACTACCTCTTATTTTAAGAGCGACATTACCTGCGATTGTCATGACCTTCACGTTTAACTTTAATAACTTCGGTGCAATCTACTTCCTAACAGGTGGTGGCCCAGCCTTTGCTCGTGAAGCCATCCCTCAATCCATGCGAATCATGGGAGGTGTTCCAGGACAAACCGATATCCTTATTTCTTGGATCTATAACTTATCCTTTGCGAATAATGCTCAGCTCTACAACATTGCTTCCGTTTATTCCATCTTAATCTTCTTATTCATTGGGTCGATTTCAGTCTTTAACTTAGCTCGTTCTAAAGGCTTATGGGAGGAGGATTGATTATGACTACAGATTCAAACAAAAAAACTTCTAAGATTGTAGAATATTTCAAACTTAGATGGTATACAATCACCAATTTCTTCTTAGGCATCCTTTCGTATGCTTGGTTGATTGCGGCAAGTTTAGTTGTGCTTGTGCCAGTCATCTGGATGATTTCTGCGGCTTTTACGCGAGGCAATCTTTTAACTTCTGTACCACTTATTCCTGATCCTTCAAAATGGTCACTCTCCAACTTTGAGTTCATCTTCTCGTACAAATCCAATCCAGCGCAAGCCATTGCGGATTTTCCTGGGGCTTTCCTTAGAACGTCTCAAATTGCGATATTGAATACTTTAGGGGTAACCTTCTTCTCAGTACTTACAGGTTATGCCTTTGCACGTTTACGTTTCAAAGGAAAGAAAGCCATGCTTCTGACCATGATGGTGCTTCAAATGTTCCCATCCTTTATGGGAATGGTGGCTTTGTTCCTTTTGTTTAGAACCTTTGGGATTTTGAATAGTCCAAACTATTTAGCTCTCATCTATATTGCGGGATCCATCCCTTATAACACCTTCCTAGTGCGTGGGTTCATGAGAAACATCCCTAAATCACTGGATGAAGCAGCAGCCATTGATGGTGCTTCACCACTCCAGATTTTACGGATTATCTTGTTCCCACTCATTGTGCCAATCATTGGATTCTTAGCTGTCAGTGCCTTTATGGGACCATGGCTTGACTTCATCTTACAAGCACGATTCTTACAACCAGAAAACATCACTGTATCGGTGTGGCTCTTTAGAACCACAGACCCATTTAATACCTTATTCTATAACCCATTACGATTCATGGCGGGAGCACTCCTTATTGTGATTCCAATCATGATAGTCCAGTTCTTCATGCAGAAGTATTTGGTCTATGGTTTAACGACAGGAGCAGAAAAAGGATAATGAACTTAACAGCGTTTGTCAAAAGCGCTACCTCGAACCGATCGATTATCCATAGTCGATCGGTTTCCTTATGGTGGCAATTCTTTCTAGTCTTTGTATCGTTTATGATGATTTCCTTTCCATTTGTGGTGGGACGCTTTGATGTGAATCAAGACTATTTGGATGCAAATTTTCCAAAGTTTGGTGAACATCTAACATTGGCTTTTGAATCACAAAATTGTGTCTTTGAAGCTAATGAAAACCAAGTCTTAGTTTTATCTTGTCCACTTGAGGATCAAGTGATCAATGGTGATCAATACACGATTTATATCCTACCAAGCAGTTCACGATCCTTTAATCGAGAAGCCATCATTTTCAATCAAGACAGTCTTACCGTAACACGTAGCCCAGAACAAACACTTGCAGGTCGATACTTGTTTAAGGAAACATCATTCAATCAATTGTTGTTGGATATGAATGATGATGAGTTTGAAGTAACACCACAAAGTTATGGTCTCAATTACTTGAGAAACCTAGACTTGCTGGCACTTCCATCTGATTTATGGTTCATTTACACCAGTGTTTCAATTCAATACACACTCTATTTACTTGTGATCTCTACACTCATTTGGTGGTTGTATGCGAAACGAGGTTCGATTAAATTGAAGTTTAGTGAAGTCAGTGGCATGTTGATCCTCATTATGTTTTGGACAGCACTACCTATGGCCATTTTAGGGTTCTTTTCACCGGTGTTGGCCAGTGTGTTGTTTACCATTGGATATGTCACTCGAATCATCTTTATGTATACAAAACTGACTCGCGAAATCACGGTGTAAACGTTTACAAAGTGAAATTTTTGTGATATAGTTTCTATGCTTAATTGAAATAAATTAAGTAGAAAATTTCAGGAGGGAAATTTTACATGAAG
>DAIDML010000242.1 GCA_027449005.1 Erysipelotrichaceae bacterium
TAAGCTGTTACGATAAGTCGACGAGTAATGGATTCCAAATCATTAAGTAAGATTAATCTTCCTAAATAATAAATAGAAGCATCCACATCAGATCCACGAATGGATTTTTGAAAGGCGCTAAGCAAATCATAATGACCATCATCATCTTTAAATCCCACTTGCATGGCTTCAATGAGCACCTGATTCACAGTTTCAACCTGAATGTGTGTTGTGATGAAGGAACACAATTCTAAGGTATTCAACGCAAGTCTTACATCAAACCCTGTTCGCTTTGCGATGGTGATTAATGCATCATCTTCAGCAGTCGTATCTTTCAGACCATTAGGATGGGTTAATGCTCTTTGAAGCATTAAGACAATATCGTCTTGTTCAATGGGTTTAAATGGAATGAGATGACATCGTGAGCGTATTGCTGGATTGATTGAAAACAAAGGATTAGCAGTGGTACATCCTATGAGTGTAATAACACCATTTTCTAAATAGGGGAGTAAATGATCTTGCTTGTCTTTGTTCATGCGATGAACTTCATCCATGATGAGGACAAAACCTGAGACATGCTTTGCCTTATCAATGATATCATCCAACTGCTTCTTATTATTAATAGCTGCATTAAACACATCATAGGGTCTCATTAACTCACTCACCAAGGCTAAAGCAGCGGTGGTTTTACCAACACCACTTGGACCATAGAAAATGAGTGAAGGTAAGTTGTTTTCTTCGATTAAACGTCTTAATAAACCTTGTTTTGAAAACAAGTGGGTTTGTCCGACACAGTCATTAATGTTTTGAGGTCTTAATCGATGGGCTAAAGGTTCATTCATAGGGTTCTCCACCTCCTTATTTTAACAAACTCCAAAGCATGATAGAATAAAACAGAGGAAAAGATATGAAAATCGTAGTACAGCGTGTTTTAAAGGCTTCGGTACATGTGAATGGACTTGAAGTATCTCAAATTGGAGTAGGATATTGTCTCTTTGTGGGGTTGTGTCATTTGGACAATGAATCAACACTACAAGCCATGGCAAAAAAAGTATCAAAACTAAGAATATTTGAAGATGATCAAGGCAAGATGAACCATGATATTCATGCCTCCACAAAAGACATTCTAAGTATTTCACAGTTCACACTGTGTGCAGACACACGAAAAGGTAATCGACCAAGTTTCACCACTGCGATGAAAGCAGAAGAAGCAAAAATCATGTTTGAACAATTCAATACGTTTCTCAAAGCAGAAGGATTGAATGTTCATGAAGGAATATTTCAAGCTGATATGAAAGTGCATTTAATCAATGATGGACCAATCACCATCATTCTGGAGGACAACCATGACACTCATTCTTAATGGAGTTGCAGCATCCCAAGCAATCAAAGAACAACTTAAACAAGCGCTTTCGCAAGAAAGAGAAAAACCGCATCTTGTGGTGGTGCTCGTTGGACACAATCCAGCCAGTGAAGTGTATGTTAGAAACAAAGAAAAAGCCTGTCATGAAGTCGGCTTTATGTCGAGTGTGGTTAAGTTTGATTCCACAATCACTCAAAAACAACTCTTTAAAGAACTAGATAAACTCAATCATGATAACGATGTGCATGGCATCATTGTTCAGTTTCCTTTGCCACAACACATCGATGCCAATGCGATTATCGATCACATTGCACCTCATAAAGATGTGGATGGATTCCATCCACTCAATGTAGGTAATTTACACCGAGGGCAAAACAGTTTTGTGAGTGCTACGCCATTAGGAATATTAAGACTACTAGAGTTCTATAGTATTGATGTGGTTTCAAAACATGTGGTGGTGGTTGGA
>DAIDML010000243.1 GCA_027449005.1 Erysipelotrichaceae bacterium
GTTGCTTTCGTATTGGATTGAGCTAAAATATCATTCATTTTGAGTGATAGTGGCTTAGGCCCATCATCAAAGGTGATGGCCACCATCGGTAAACTTGGGTCAATGATTGAATCAGAAATGAATGTTCCTTCTTTGATTGGAGCTTTAAACTGTGAAGGATGAGTCAATGTTGCATCATGAAGATAATCATAATCTATGACTGCACTGAATTGAGTTGATTGACACCATGAATACTGACACTGAGTAGTTTGAATACGAAGTCCTTTAGGAGTCAATGTAAGTGTTGTGTTCTCATCTTGAATGAAGCGCCGTAGTTTAAGCACATTCACAACCTGCGGAACATCACGAGTATTCAAATACAAATGCAGTGCTTGGGCAAGTCTTAGTGAGTGTGTGTAATTCTTGAGTGGGGTCGTATCATAAGGTGCAAGTGATGTTTGATGCATGAGTCGGGTTTCCTTTTCAATGATGGATACATGAGTCTGACGATGATTTCTCTTTTTCATAATCGTAAGTTCAATCCAATCAAAACCAATACGATGAGCATCCACATGATACTCAAAAGTATACTCTTTACTATGTGATCCATACTGAACATGAATTTCTCTGACATAATCATTGAACTGTTGATGTTGAAGTTCATTAATGGCTTGAAGTTCACTTTCATAACCTTGGTAAAGTATGATGTCTTTTCTAAGACTTTCATTATAAAGTTTAAACGGTTGAATGATAAAGAGAAAAATCATGGTTAAATACCCCATGATTTTGATAACACTTATAACCACATCTCTCAACCGTTTCATTGCATCATTGACTCACTTTATTTCGTATATACACATGTCTTGTATTGTTATTAGGATACTTTCGCTCATCAATATCAAACACATTTTTAAGTGACTTGACAAGATGCGTTAACTTCATAAAACCATAGTTACGAGAGTCAAAATCAGGATTGTTCTTAATCAAATGATTCCCAACATCTCCTAAGAAAGCCCAACCTTCTTCATCTGCCACATCATCAATCGCTTCAGATAAAGATTTAATGAGTTTTTCTTTGACTTCTCCACTGAATTTCTGTTTATTGTTGTTGGACTTCTTCAGTTCCTCTTTATCGATAACCTCAATATACACAAATTTATCACAGGCTACAATGAAGGCATTAGGAGTCTTACTTTCACCCATTCCAATCACACGTTTACCTGCTTCTCTTATACGAATAGCTAAACGAGTAAAATCAGAATCGGATGATATGATGCAAAAACCCTCAACTGTAGTTCCATAGAGGATATCCATCGCATCAATAATCATAGCTGAGTCAGTGGCATTCTTACCACTGGTATAGCCATACTGTTGAACTGGTGTAATCGCATGTTCAAGAAGCACAGGTTTCCAACCACTTAAGTTAGGTTTAGTCCAATCTCCATAAATTCGCTTAATCATTGGAGTCCCATAACGGGCTACCTCCGCTAAAATACCTTTAATATTGGCATAGGGTACGTTATCCGCATCAATCAATACAGCTAGTCTTAATTCTTTTGAAGGTTCATTCATCAATGATTGTGTCCTCTCTGTTTTATGATTAAACAGTCTTTTTTTACATTATACTTAATTTTTGTTGAATCAATCTTGCTTTATCATACAATGATGACATAGCATTTGAAAGGCGGTATTTTATTTCATTTATGATGAAATAGATCAAAAAAGATACCATCATACAAACTTTAGATATCACTCTACAACGAGTGAGTCAACCAACAAGAAATCGTATGATAGAATAAGTTTACATGATAATAATACCATAGAAAGAGGTGTTTATGATTATTCAAAGTCAACGAGTTTGGATTCAACAACATTTCATTGCAGCTCAAATACACATTGAAAACCACCGTATCATTAAACTCTCCAAATACAATGAATATCCTGTGGATGTTGACTACGGTCATCATCGTTTACTCCCTGGCTTCATTGATCAACACATTCACGGAGCCTATGGCTTTGACACCAACGACGCTAATGAAGAGGGCTTGAAAACCATCATGAAAGGGTTGGTCTCTGAAGGAGTCACTTCTTTTTGTCCAACAACCGTTACTCAACATCCTATTGTGTTAAGCAATGCCTTGAAAAATGTAGCCCATGTCGCGTCACAATCAATCAAAGGAGCTCAGATTGTGGGCATTCACTTGGAAGGTCCTTTCATCAATGTTACCTACAAAGGGGCACAACCACAGGAACATATCATCAAGGCCAATGTAGATCTATTTCAATCCTTGTATCATGACAGTAACCAACTCATTAAACTCATTACCATGGCCACTGAATTGGATCAAGATTATAGATTGTTACAATGGTGTGTTGATCATGGCGTAACAGTATCGATTGGCCATTCTGCTTCTACCTACGATGAGACTGTTATGGCTTGTGCAAACGGAGCAAGTTGTATCACTCATGCCTTCAATGGAATGAGTGGCATTCATCATCGTAACTATAATCTTGCGGGAGCAACTCATCGTCTTCAAGAAGTCTATGCGGAAATCATTGGTGATGGCAACCATGTAGTATGGCCTGCCATTCATTCACTGATGATGGCTAAAGGTCCTTATCATTCCATTCTTATCAGTGATGCGTTAAGTGTCAAAGGCAGTCCACAAGGAGAATACACTCTTGGAGGACAAAAGATTGAAGTAAGAGCAGATGGAAGTGCCTACATTCAAGGAACAAACACATTGTCTGGATCAACACTTAAGATGAATGAAGGATTAAGAAATCTCATTGAATATGCGCAAGTTCCAATCAATTACTCCATTAACGCCGCTACTCTTAATCCAGCAAATAACCTTAAACTGACCAATAAAGGACGCATTGCCTATGGATGTGATGCGGATTTGGTGATATTGGATGACACTTATTCAGTCATCGCTACGTATGTATTGGGTCAAATCGTATACACTAAAGGAAGTTAACCATGAACATCATCACTTGTCACAACGCTCATGAAGTCGCTCTTAAGGCTTATGAGTTGTTTAAATCTCAATTGAATCACAAACCCAACAGTGTCTTAGGCTTAGCCACAGGCTCAAGTCCAATACTACTTTACCAAGAACTGATTTTAGGAGTCAGGAATCAAGAACTCTCCTTTAAAGAAGTTCATACCTTTAATCTGGATGAATACGTAGGGATGGATGCTCATCATCCTCAGTCTTATGCCTACTTCATGAAAAAACAACTCTTTGATCATGTGGACATTGATGTGCAGAACACCCATATTCCTTGTGGTTTAGCAGAAGATTTAGCAGAAGAATGTGAACGATACAATCAAGCTTTGAAGAATCACAGCATTGATATGCAACTCTTAGGCATCGGATCCAATGGTCATATTGGGTTCAATGAACCTTATACATCGTTTGACAGTGTGACCCATGTGGTGAAGCTTAAGGAAAGTACACGACAAGACAATGCATTGTTCTTCTCATCCTTGGATGAAGTACCAAACCATGCGATCAGCATGGGCATACACAACATTCTTCAAGCGAAGAAGATTGTGTTATTGGCTACAGGTAAGAAGAAAGCAGAAGCCATCAAAACCATGGTTCATGGACCCATTAATGAAGCCTGTCCTGGTTCAATCCTACAAACACATCCTAATGTGACGTTGATTCTGGATACTGAAGCAGCTTCACTTCTTTGAGCATTAAATCAGATTAAGTCATCAATCGTTGTTCAAACTAGTCTGTCATAAATTGACTGAATCGATTATGATTAAGTGAATAAGATTGATTAAATTAAACCAGTCTTAAAACAAGCATCATCACACCAACATCATTGAAAGGCAACACGTATGAATAGTTACATGGCATTTGATTTAGGTGGAACAAATCTTAAGTATGCGATGATTGATGAACGTGGAACAATTCTAGAAAAAGGGAAAGTGAGAACACCACAATCTGATCTTCAAGAATTGTTATCCATCCTTCATTCCATCACAAAGACGTATAAACAGAAGTACTCCTTGAAACAAGTCGCAATGAGTTGTCCAGGAGCGATTGATACTCAATCCGGATACATTGGCGGTGAGTTTGGTGTGAGCACGATGGCCTTCAATAAAATACCCTTCTCCTTCCACAATGAGCAGTTTAGCTTCATCAAAAGAACCTTCACGAGC
>DAIDML010000244.1 GCA_027449005.1 Erysipelotrichaceae bacterium
CATTGATGGTTTCTGTCAGTGCAGTTAAAGCCTGCGAATTGGCTTTCACCTGTATTGGTGAATCCAACTTGTAGTGAAAACTAAAGGAGCAGGCTTAGGTTTATCCATTGCCAAGTGGATTGTACAGAAGCACCAAGGCACGATTTATATCATCAGTCGTCAAGACATTGGGACGAAGGTTTCCATGACTTTACCCTTACTTAATCGATAAACAGACAAGACCCTAAGTGCTCACTTAGGGTCTTGTGTTTCATGGACAAAGAATCATTTGATTGGTTATTTTATGGTAAGTATTAAATGTTCATTTCTAATGATTGAGGTTGTTTACAAACGAACAGCGAATTTGGTTTATAGTCAGTCATTAAAGATAATCTCACGATAGTGATTTAGAATCTTAAGAAATCCTAGATTCAATTTAATATAAAAGGAAGGGTTTAACCTTCCTTCAAGCTGTTTTACTATCAAGGTAGCTTAACCTAGTACAAGCTCTGTAACAAAGTATAGTCTTGGTTACTTCATCGCTTAAGATATAACTCAAGGATATATCTGGCACTTAGATTGTATCATAGTTCGATTTTGTTCTAAAGGTTTAGAATGTTTAATATTCTATCCTTGAACAATAAACCGTTTATACTTCGCTTTGTCTTGAGGAAGAGGGATGGCTTTGAAGGTAACTTTTATCTTGAGATGAATCTGATATTCCAAACAAGCTTGGGTTAATCGCTCAATAAGTTGAGCTTTAAGATGCGATAAATCATTATGAATCATAGGATCAATGATGAGCTCACAGGATTCATCATTGTGTTGAATAAGTTGGTATTCACGTATATTTTCAGAGGTGGTAATGATCCAACGACTGATTAAGTCTGGAAATAAAGGTTGTTTGGTGCCGTCTTCTAAGGTGAAGAAGAACACATCATCATGTCTTCCTAACACATGTTTGATGGTTCTAAAATGACTGCCACAAGGACATGGATCATCCAAGACAATCAAATCATTCATTTCATAGCGAATGAGTGGTTGGGCAACGTTCACTAAGTTAGTGATAATCATTTTGTGGGCAACCACATGGGGTTGGGTGACTTCATTCATGTTTTGATCTTTCAGTTCAACCAACACCATGTCTTCATTGATATGGAGATGACCGTGAGAACAAGCACTGGCCATTTGACCTTCACTGGCTTGGTATATTTCAATGACTTTGCACTGGAAGGTCGAAGCTAACCGTTGTTTTTCTTCTTCCTCCAAGACTTCTGCATAAGTGACAATCATCTTTAATGGCGTATGAATGTGGTGAACTTGAGGTAACAGTAAACGACACAAGCTTGGGGGAGCCATAAGAATGTTGATCTTGTGTGTATTGATCTGATCCATAATCTCATTCACAGGTGTCATGGTCGAGAGGTATTTTAAGGAAATCATAGGTGCATTGATGTCATTGAATCCTTGAGAGAACACTCGAAGCATGAACAAAATACGATAAGGCAGAAAACGCAGTGGTAAACCACTGCGTGCTAAAAAAACAAAAGGAAGTTTTTTGGTGAGTGACTTAGGGGTAATGAACAATCCTTTATTACCACTGGTGCCACTGGATAAGCCTAAGACAAAATGGTCTTGATAGTATCCTAAGTAGTCTTTGTCTTTCTCTTTCTTTACTGCAATCTTCATGGCTTCTTCTTTGTGAATACCTACCGTATTAATGGTGTCAAAGTGTTCCATGAGGGTGGCTTTATTGATGAGAGGAAGTTGATTCAGTTCATTTAAACTTGTAAGTGGGTGAAGTGTTTTCTGATAATAGGGAGCATGCTTTTTAGTATGTTTTATGAGATTGTTGAGTTGCTTGAGTTGATAGGCTTGAATGTGCTTATGTGAAAACAAGTTGCGATGAACAATCAGTCTAAAGAAATCAACTAGCCCATTCATAGTAAGGTTTCAAGCAGCTTGTCTTCTTTGTTGCTGCCCCCTGTGGGTTTAAGAAAGCGAGTATAGTAGTATTCAATGCCATATTTATATCCATGTCTTTCCCATAACATGAGGATTCCACCCCAAAGCAAGGCGAGGACTAAACCAAAAAGCAACGCTTGAGGGATACTTAAACTTAAGGAAGGAATGAATAGTTTAAGAAGTGAGAAAATGAGGGTACTGATGACACTTTCAATGAAGAAAATGGATAACCCCGCTACCCCAAAGCGCTTTAAGAAGGTTGAAACACCATTAAGGGGTTTAAGTGGATGGGTATCATACACTTTTAAGAATAAGAGAATCAACAGCATGAACAACCCATTTTGGGCCATCATGAGCGCAAACCACACAGGATCAATGGCTCGCTCAAGCATGGTATCTGGTAAAGTAATGTATAGTACAATACCACTCACAAACAATAGGAAGCCTACAGGAAGCACTCGTTTAACGACTTTTTTGAAATCATGTTTAATCAGTAGTGTGGCCATCCATGCTCCAAATAAGGCAAAGGATAAGTAAGGGAAGATGGGATTATTCTTATTCACAAACCAATT
>DAIDML010000245.1 GCA_027449005.1 Erysipelotrichaceae bacterium
AACCTAATGAAATTAATGCCTTTAAAAGGGTGTATTTCACTGACAGGATCACTGAACTATTATGTCGGATCAGATGCTTATAAGACCTATTTAAATCATCTTACGCAAGCACCTGTGGTTAGTTTATCGGTTCCAATTGAAGGAGCATGTCTTGTTCAATGTGACAATTACATTGGTTCATATGAGGTGTGCAAACATCTTTTAAGTCATGGTTATACACGTTTTGGTATCATCAATGGGCCTTCATATTCACCTGAATCTGATGCTCGTTTTAAAGGTTATTTTGATGCATTAAGAGAACATAATATTCATGATTTTCAATGTTATGAAGGTGATTTTTCGGAAACATCTGGCTATGAGCAGGCTTTGAAGCTTCTTCTTCACCCATTAGATGCTATCATATGTGCAAATGATCAGATGGCTATGGGTGTCATAAGAGCTATGAAAGAAAAAGGTTTAAGCGTAGCTAAGGACATTGCTGTGGTAGGCTTTGATGATATTGAGCAAGTTCGTTTATTAGAACTACCATTCACGACGGTTAAGCAACCTTTTGGTGACATGGCATGTAAAGCATTTGATTTACTGAAACATAATTGTCACGATGATCAGAAAGTACCGGCTCAGCTTATTTTAAGAGAATCATGTGGATGTCCTAAAGCTTTTCAGAGCATTGAGCATGAAGAACAAGAAAAGCGTTTCTACATGAGTAAATATTCCCAAAGCTTACATGAGTACACATTAACACTTCGCTTACGCTCTTCTTTTGACCAAGTCAGTAGTCATCAGCAACTCTATGATGTTATTGATGAATACATGAAAAAATTAGGTGGTCATGAGCTGCATTTATGTTTGTTTGAAGATCATCGTCAATTGATTGATCACGCCATTGAATTCAATTGGCCATCTCGTATGCAGTACGCCTATGGACATCGCCAAGGAATACGCCTTGAACAGCAAGTTTTTCCTACATTCCATGGACTTCCTATTGAAGTCATTTCATTAAGTGATGAACATGCTTTTCTTTTCTATCCTATTCATCAAAATCACATTTTGTATGGTTACATGGTGACTGACTCAAACACTGCAAAGCATCGCATTTTCACTTCATTGAAAAGGGAAATTACCACAACATTGAGCCGTCTTGACTTAATGGTTCAAATTCAATCCTATACCAAGCAAATGGAGAAGCTTGCAGAGACAGACATGCTGACAGGAATTCTGAATCGACGTGGTTTCTTTGAAACCGTTGATATTGCCTTTAGACAAGACATACATGCTAAGAGAACCCCAGGGATCATCTTTTGTGATGTGAATGGACTAAAGAAAGTAAACGATCATTTTGGGCATGAAGTAGGAGATCAAATGATCATGGATACTGCTTCCATCTTATCCAACGTGTTCAAGAATGATGTGTTAGCACGTATGGGTGGAGATGAGTTTGTGATTTATATTTCTGAATGTTCTTTTGCACTTTTAGAGCACATTAATCTTGTGTTAAATGAGCGGATCAATCAGTTCAACATTCAATGCAATACGGTTTATCAACTCTCGCTAGAAGCAGGTGTTGCATGCTATGATGAAACCATTCATTCATCTTTGGATGTTTTGATTAAAGAAGCAGATCAAAATCTGTATACTAAGAAACGATTTCGAAAGATCAATTTTTAATTGGTCTTTTTTGTGAGGTACATATGATAGTCAATGACGTACTTAAGCTCATCAAAGAAAAGTCCAAGTATCAAACTCCAATAACCAGTTTTAACCATCCAATCCCCACTTATGGATTAAGTTATCCTCAAATGAATGAGATTGCTAAGCAGATCAAGAATCCCATTTCGTTTCTTGATTCCAATACCAATGAAGTGTATGAACTACAGATTATTCATACGATGATTTTAAAGCGCATAAAAGACATCAATCTAGCCATTGATTATTTCAAATCATATTGTTTCTTAGCCAAGGAGTGGAGTGTAGTGGATTCATTGTGTCAGCGTTTTGTGATTGCTAAGGAGTATCCTAACCAGGTTTTTTCTCTTATTAAAAATATATCACAATCTTCTGATGAATTTGTGCAGCGTTGTGTTGCAGTCATGTGTCTTAGTCATTTTCTCAATGATGAAATGATTGATGAGGTATCCTCATTGTTAATTAATCTAAAGTGCGAAGGCTATTACACACAGATGTCAGTCGCATGGGCAATAGCAACGATGATGGTTCACTACCCAAAGCATGCCTTAAACCTACTGGTGTCAGCACAAGTCTCAGATTTTACCAAGCGCAAAGCCATCCAAAAGATTCAAGAATCCTATCGAGTAGCACCTTCTTATAAGTTAAAGGCAAAAGAACTAAAACAAGCATTAAAATGATTAAGTTACACTTTTTTCATTGATGAAAATCCCTTGTGAATCGCTGAGGACAGTGATAGGATTAACTTATGAAAACATTCACAAGAAGTGAGTGTAGGAGGATCTATGAAGATTGGTTTCATTATTCATTCGCAAAGTGGTAATACACTCTCAGTTGCACATAAATTAATGGATCAACTCAATATTCAAGGACACGACGTCGTATTGACTCACATCAAAGATGAGGATGTTAATAATAGTATGCAACATCCAGAACGTCTTGTGACTGTTGTGGAAGAAGTTAAATCCAATGTGGATGTACTGTTCATCGGAGGATGGGTTCAAGCCTTTAGTTTATGTCGTGGTCTAAATCATTACATTAATCACCAATTGAACATTCAAGCTAAAGAAACCCATTTGTTTTTAACCCATCATTTTCCTTTTGAATGGATGGGGGGTACTAATGCAATGAAGCAATTATCAAAACATGTTTTAATGAAAGGGCATGTTGTGAAAACAACCAAAATATTCAATTGGTCAAGAAAAAACAATCAACACCACATTAAACAGTGGGTTGATTCTATGTTGACTCAACTCAAAGCATTAGATTAATATGAAATGTCCATATTCTAACCTGGCAAAAAGAAACAACTGAGAAGGACAATGACATATGAAGCACAAAACCATGCTTTCTATTCACCATCCTCAACTGATTGAACTCAATCATGAAGTATCTTTAATCAGTAAAGAACTATGTTTACTGTGGGTTTTGGATGTGTTAGAAACCATGATTCTTCCTTGTTTAGTTCGTCAACATTTTCCTTTAGAAACGTCCTTAGTCACCATTAATGGAGTGAGACGGTGGATGAAGAAGGAAGTCAAACTCACTCAGGTGAAACCTTTAATACTAAAACTTCATGAACAAGCAAGACATAACAATGAGCAACTCATCATTATGGGATGTCTACGTGCAGTAGCTCAT
>DAIDML010000246.1 GCA_027449005.1 Erysipelotrichaceae bacterium
GAATAAAAAAACGACTGTCTAAGGACGCCTTACGCGCGGTACCACCTTAGTTCACAATCGTGCAACTTAATCCTTAACGCGGAAAGACGATGAATATTACGTATCATATTCATAGACATAAGACCATTATGACTAATCTCAATCTGTGTTTTCACCCACCACACAGTCTCTACCAATGAGGATTAATCCCTCTTCTTATGGACTCTTTTACACATTATAGTCTACCCACCAAGCGTTGTAAAGTTAACAACGCTTGGAGTGATAGAGTTCATACACTTGTTTCTTTCGATAACCACTGATCTTAGCCACTTCACTAATTGCATCTTTCGCAGAGTATCCATTGGAAATGAATTCTTCAATCTTAGCGTACACATCACTTAAATCCATATCAGGAAGTTTTGTACCTTCATCTTTATCAATGATGAGCACCATTTCTCCCTTAAGATTGGTTGCTTCTTCAAGCAGTTCAGAGAGGGTTCCTCGCAAGAATTCTTCATGCATTTTGGTGAGTTCTCTTACCAACACTGCTTTTCGATCACCTAAGTATTCCAAACAATGTTTAAGGGTCTTCGCAATACGATGAGGTGATTCATACAAAATGAGCGTCGCTTGATAATGACGAATACGAGTTAAGACTCCCACAAGTTCTTTGGCTTGATTAGGAAGAAACCCATGGAAGTAGAATGGTTGTGTCACTAAACCTGAAGCCACTAAGGCATTCAATAAGGCACTGCTTCCAGACACAGGAATAACGTTGTATCCATGTTGGATGACAGCATTCACCAGTTCATGTCCAGGATCAGAAATGAGTGGATACCCTGCATCACTGATGAGAGCCACATGGTGACCTTGGTGAAGTAACATGAGTATGCCTTTCACACTTTCACTTTCATTGAACTTTTGATGTGAAATCAGTTTCGTCTTGATATTGAAATGCTTTAGCATCTTAGCACTGTGTCGGGTGTCTTCACAGGCAATCACATCCACTTCATTGAGAATCTCAATGGCACGTGGTGTCATTTCAGATAAATTACCGATTGGAGTTGCGACGATGTACAGTTTAGGATGTTCACTTTCAAATGATTTTTGTCGGTTCATGAAGCAGTTCCTCCATGGGTATTAATGTCATCCAACGTCAGAAACAGCACTTCACTGCGATTATCCAGCTTAATGACCTTTTGAATGACATTCAGTCCCACCACTTTATACGGTTGTCCTTTATAGTTGATGATGGAGTTTTGTTTAGGAAATAACTCTTTATATTCTTTGTATTGTTCATCTTCACATTTCAGACAGCACATGAGTTTTCCACATTGACCTGAAAGCTTTTGAGTGTTGAGTGATAACCCTTGGTTTTTCGCCATATTGATGGAAATCACATCAAACTTGGTTTTATAGCGTGAACAACACGTCTCTTGTCCACACGTTCCAATACCACCAACCACTTTCGCTTTATCACGGGCTCCCACTTGTCTTAAATCAATGCGGGTTTTAAAAGTTGAGGATAAATCTTTGAGCAGTTCTCTAAAATCCACGCGATCATCACTCACATACATGATGGATAGTTTTGATTGATCAAGTGAATATTCTGTGCTAACCACATTCATCACTAATCGATGTTGCGCAATGAGTCGCACCACTTGTGGACGAACCTTCTTGTTTAAGACTGAGATTTCCCCAAAGGCGTCAAAATCTTCCTTTTGTGCTTTACGCACATAAAAGGTTTCACTTTCTTCCTCAGTGAGTTTAGGCATGGACTTTACCTTCGCTAACTCAAGACCTTTATGGGATTGAATGATGATGGCTTCATTCAATTGAAGCTCTTCATCATCATGGACAAGTACGTTTTCTACACGTTGATTGTAGAGTGTTCGGGCAAAAAAGCTTTTCATACGCTCTCCTCCTTTAAAATGTTTCCCAGTTCAATTAACCACAAATCAACACATAAATTAAGATTAGCGTTGTGGGTTAAGTTTTGTTGGCACTGTTGGGTTAAGATGAGTCCTTCTAATCCTTGTTTAGGGGTTAACCTCACATTGAAAGGAGATTGAAGGGCAGCAACTTCTTTAAATAAACGACTTAGGATGGTTAATGTATCAATGACGATCTCTTTCGCCTGTATATCTTTAA
>DAIDML010000247.1 GCA_027449005.1 Erysipelotrichaceae bacterium
GTGAAATCGCAAGTCCAATAATGTTTCTAACTTTTTCAGCATTGTGGAAACACGCACTCAAGGAGAGATTTTAGCTTACATTAAAGAGCAAGAGGAGATTGCGAGATCCACTGCTGCTGAAAAAGCTAGAAACATTATTGGACTTGCGATTTCACGCTATTCCCAAGAAGAAGCCACTGAGCGTACTGTTTCAGTCATTTCTCTTCCAAATGAAGAGATGAAGGGACGCATTATTGGTCGAGAAGGACGCAATATTCGTGCTATTGAACAAGCCACTGGAGTAGACTTGATTATCGATGATACACCAGAAGCCATCACGATTTCATGTTTTGATCCAATACGCCGAGAAATTGCGCGTATATCACTTGAAAACTTACTTAAAGATGGCCGTATTCAACCAGGTCGTATTGAAGAAATGGTGAATAAAGTAACCAAAGAGCTTGATGAAGTCATTCAGAAAAAAGGGGAAGAAACCATCTTCAACCTTGGAATTCATAAGATGGACAAAGAAATTGTTAATCTTGTGGGACGTCTGAGATATCGTTATTCTTATGGACAAAATGCCCTTCAACATTCCATTGAAGTGGCACACCTGACTGGCATGATGGCTGCAGAACTTGGTTTAAATCAAACTTTAGCGAAGCGTGCTGGTTTACTTCATGACATTGGTAAAGCACTAGACTTTGAAATGGAAGGGTCTCACGTTGAATTAGGAGCTCGTGTTTGTAAGAAACATGGGGAACATCCTGTTGTCATCAATGGGATTGAATCTCATCATGGAGACAAAGAAGCCACTTCTGTCATTGCGACATTGGTTGCAGCTGCAGATACACTTTCTGCCGCTCGTCCTGGTGCACGTTTTGAATCATTTGAAAACTACATTAAACGTCTTGAACAACTTGAAACCATCGCTAAATCTTTCAATGGGGTAGATAAGGTCTTTGCGATTCAAGCTGGTAGAGAAGTGCGTGTCATGGTTGTGCCTGATAAACTTGATGATGCGGGAGCACACCAAGTGGCTCGTGACATTAAAGATAAGATTGAAGCAGAATTAACGTATCCAGGTCAAATTAAAGTGACCGTGATTCGTGAAGTTAGAGCTTATGAAATCGCAAAATGATTTCAGTTGTATTCTTTGGTGATATTGTAGGTTCTAAAGGGAGATCACGACTTAAACGTGACCTTCCTTTATTGCTTGAACACTATTCCTTTGACTTTATCTTAGCGAATGCTGAAAATGCAGCGCATGGTAAAGGTATTACCCCAAAAATCGTGGATGAGTTATGTGAAGCAGGAATTGATGCGATGTCTTTAGGCAATCACAGTTATTCTAAAAGTGAAGTCATGTGGTTGGATGCATCCAAACCAGTTGCTTTTCCTAAAAATCTGATTGGTCAGTTTCAAGATAGACACAGTGTGATTCTCACAAAGAACAATGTCACCCTAGCACTCATGAGTGTGATGGGCAATGTGTTTATGGAAAACACCGATGCTTCTTGGGTTGATTCACTTAAAAGCATGAGTCAAGTGAATGCGGACATCAAAATTTGTGACTTTCATGCGGAAACGACTTCTGAAAAATACATTGTTTTACACACCTTTCATGAGCAATTTTCAGCCATTTTAGGCACTCATACCCATGTTCAAACCAATGATGCTCACGTCTATAATGGATGTGCTTACATCACTGATGTTGGGATGTGTGGACCATTTCCTAGTATCTTAGGACGTGACAAAGATGAAGTGTTAAGACGATTCATAAAAAAAGAGAAAACCCATTACACGGTTTCCAATGAAGAGGCGATGCTCAGTTTTGTGGTCATGCTTTTTGATGATCAATACACTCCTACACAAATACAATCATATTCAATTCTGCCACACCAAAACATATTGGAAGTCATAAAAGATTGTGATACAATGAACATGTTAAGGAGGTAATCGAAATGCCTGTAAGAGTTGACAAAGATACTTGTATCGGATGTGAAGCTTGCATCTCTGTATGTCCTGTAAGTGCACTTGTTATGGAAGACGATGGTAAAGCGTTCTGTCATGAAGACATCTGTATTGATTGTGGAGCTTGCATTCCTACGTGTCCAACCCAAGCGATTACTCAAGTCTAAACCAATCCAAGCTTGGTTTTTTTAAACAAAGAGGAAGACCATGAAAAAAAACTATGATTTACCAAGCCTTAATGAAGCCAAGCTTCGTTCTCGCTCATCTGTACAAACGCAGCAATTTATCCTAGATCCACAACTGGTGGGAATAGGTTTACATAAAAAATACATGTTACATACCTTTGGATGTCAAGCGAATGTTCGTGATTCAGAAGTGATGGCAGGGATTTTAGAATCCTTAGGATTCACGATGGCCAACAGTGATGAAGAAGCGGATGTCATCCTTCTTAACACGTGTGCTATTCGTGAGAATGCTGAAAACAAAGTCTTTGGACAAATTGGTAATCTCAAACACCTCAAACAAAGAAATCCTGAGTTGATCATTGGAATTGCGGGATGCATGGCTCAAGAAGAAGTGGTCATCAATAAGATTCTTCAATCCTATCATCAAGTCGATTTGGTTTTTGGTACCCATAACATTCATCGTTTAGGAGATTTAGTGTACAAAGCCATGTTCACTAAAGAGAAAACCATTGAGGTCTATTCTAAAGAAGGGGATATCATTGAGAATTTACCAGAACGTCGTTTTGGGGAGCATAAAGCTTGGGTAAACATCATGTATGGGTGTGATAAGTTTTGCACCTACTGCATCGTGCCTTTTACCCGTGGTAAGGAGCGTTCTCGCTCCATCGATGATATCATTGATGAAGTGAAAGATTTGAAACAACGTGGGTTTAAAGAAGTGACTTTACTTGGACAAAATGTGAATTCCTATGGTAAAGATTTAAACGTTGAAGGTGGATTTGCACAATTACTTAAAGAAGTGGCCTTAACTGGCATTGAGCGTATTCGCTTCACCACTTCACATCCTTGGGATTTCACTCAGGCCATGGTTGACACCATTGCAACGTATCCTAACATCATGCCTTACATTCATTTACCTGTTCAATCAGGCAATAATGATATTCTTAAGATCATGGGCAGACGATACACAGTGGAAGAATATTTAGACACGGTGAAACGTCTTAAGGAAGCCATTCCCCATGTTACATTCTCAACCGATATCATCGTGGGTTTCCCAAATGAGAGTGATGAGCAGTTTGAAGACACATTGAAACTCTATGATTCTGTTGGTTTTGATTTTGCGTTTACCTTTATTTATTCACCTCGCAGTGGTACGCCAGCAGCGAAATTTGAAGATAACATATCATTAGAAATCAAGAAGAAACGCTTAGCAGCCTTAAATGAGCGTGTTAAACACTACGCATTACACCATAATCAAAAAATGGTGAATCAAGTGGTTGAGGTCTTGGTGGATGGACCTTCTAAAAAAGATTCAAGTGTATTCTCGGGGTATACCCCTCATCAAAAATTAGTGAACTTTAAAGCAGAGAATGTGAAGAGTGGGGATATTATTCAAGTGTTAGTGAAAGAAGCTAAGACATGGTTTTTACTCGGAGAACAATTCACAAATACAAAAGAAACATTTTAAGGTATACTTAAGATGTCGGAGGTTCTATGGAACAAATAAAACTATTTGCAATCGGTGGTCTTGATGAAGATGGCAAAAATTGCTTTGTTGTGGACATCAATGATCAATGGATTGTCATAGAAGCAGGAATAAAGTATCCCGATGAGCAACAATTAGGGGTTGAAGTGGTGATTCCAGATTTTAAGTTTCTTGTCGAACATGCTGAGAAAATTAAAGGAATATTCATTACTCACGCTCATGATGATGTCATGGGAGCTTTACCTTACTTATTAAAACAAAAACAAATCCCAGTTTACACAACCCCTTTAACCAGTTTACTCATTGAAGATCTTGTGAAGAAAAATGACATTAAAGGCCTTAAAGTCAATGTGATTAAGCGACAAGGTCAAGTGAAACTAGGCTCACTTACCATTCGAACATTTGGATTAACACAATCCATCGCGGATGGTTTTGGTCTTGCGATTGAAACAAAACAAGGATACATCGTATATACATCCGAATTCTTAATTGATTTTGATGTGAAACATCATGCTTTTGCGTGTGATATTTCTTTGTTTGCGGAGATTGGAAAGAAAGGTGTACTAGCTCTTCTTACCGAATCCATTGGAGCAGATAAAGAAGGCTTTACTTCACCACGCCATCGTTTAAGTCATGAACTTGATGTTGCGTTTGAGAATGCTAAAGGGCGTGTTATCGTTTCTTTATACAAGCAAAATCTTTTTCG
>DAIDML010000248.1 GCA_027449005.1 Erysipelotrichaceae bacterium
CCTTGAGCATTGGCTGCCATGGTAGGAATTCCCATGGCTTCATGAGGAGACTTCACAATGACTTTGGTTGCACCCGCAAAGGCTGCAGTAGCTGCACCCCAAGAAATCACCCCATACGCTTTGGCTTCATCTTGAGGAAAGCCACCCATCCATTGGTGCATGACAGTCGTAATCTTCATGTCTTTGTATCCATGTTCTTCAAGATAGGATTGTGTCAAACTCTCTAATGTTCGTATCGCAGCCACATCCTGAATAAGATTACCACATTGTCCATATCCTACGGTGATGTCTTTCACCCCTTGCTCAGCCGCAAGTAAACTCTCTACAATCGCCACCGCATGAGAAATGCTTGGTGGAACTAGAGTGCCTGTCAAAGGACCAAAAGGTTCACGGTTGATGGAAATCCCTTGTTCTTCATACAAACCAATGAGACGATCCACATACATCCAATCACGAATGGTTTGATCCAAAGAGATGTTCTTGGAATAAGGAATATTATAGGAGATGCCTCCACCTTCAAAAGAAGTGAAGCCTCCTGCTAAGGTAATCTCCGCTAACAAGCGAGCATCAGGGGTACCATGTCTTACTTGAACGGGAACCTTCACCGATTGAATTAATCGACGACAACCACTCACCCCATGATTGACAGCGGGAAACCCATTGAGTAAGGAGCGTCCTTCCACAATGCTTTCCTCCAAACCTTGTTGAGCTTCTTGAAAACGTTTATGACGGGTATAACTATCAATGGTGGAAGGTAAGCAATCCGCTGTTCCTACATCCTGAAGGTATTGAAGTAATTCAATGTGCTTGTCTAAAGCAGCCACACCCGCTCGAGGTTGAATAAGGATGTATTGATTCTTTTTCGCATCCGCTAATAATGAGGAAAAGGACAGATGTGCTGGTAAGCTTTTTTGAAACGCAAAAGCCTCCTCTAGATTCACTTCTTTGCCCGTTGGCCAATCTAAAAGGACGTTTTCTCTAATCTGCATGAATTCGTTTATGTCTAATTTTTTATTTTTAATGTTCATTTAAACCTCGATGATGGCTTCCTTCATCAGTGTGAGTGCTTGTTTTGGATAGTGGATAGATAAGAGACCCATTGCCGCAAGAATGTATTGTTTATCTAAGTAGTAATGTGGAGCCGTTGGCTTTAAACTGAATGGATTCTTAGGATCGTATTGAGCTGCTCTTAGAGCTGATCGAATATTATGATGATAAATCAGTGGACCACCCGTTCCGATCACATGATGAACATGGGATAAATCTTTACCGGTTTGTTGGTAAATGGTTCCAAATGGAGTGTAGTGCACTTCCAAGGTTCCCGCATGTCGAGTCACACTTTCTTTCACCGCAATTTCCGCAGCCACATCATCCAATGTTTTAAGTAATCCAGGTTCACTGACAAAACTTTCAGGATGGGCTTCCAAGTCTTTAAGAATTTGATGAACCACTTCGACACTTGTTGGGATGGTGGCCGCAATGCCTTCAATACCAACAACTTCCACTAAGGAAGGCAAACTGTAGCGAGCTCCTAAATCCCCTTCAACTGTCCGTTTGATTTTTAAATCAGATAAACCCTTCATCAACACATTGGATTGCGTAGGATGCCCTTCAGCCACACTATGAACATCGGTGGTTGCCCCTCCCACATCCACAATAAGTAACTCTCCAATTCCCTTACCCCCAATATGCCCATAAGCCAGCAGTTCTGCCGCAAGCAAGACCGCTGAAGGTGTTGGCATAAGGATGTTATCAATGGTGCTTTGAACTTTACTTAATCCCTTTGCGACTACGATGTGTTCTAAAAAGATGTCTCGAATTAAAGCTCTCGCTGAATCAATCTTAAGTTCATTGAGTACTGGCATCACATTGTCTGCCACATGAACTTTCCAATCATGTTCAGACAAAATGGTCTTCACTTGATCTCGAATGGCTTTATTACCCGCATACACAAGTGGGCATCTTATCGTCAGTTTTGTCAGTTGATGCGCATTATGAAGCACAACCTTTTGATTACCACCATCAATGCCTCCGGTAAAAAGAAGGATATCAGGTTTAAGTTTCGCAATCTCTTCCAGTTCTGATTCATTGAGTTCATAGGAATAGGTCTTGAGTATCTTAGCCCCTGCACTTAGGGCAGCACGTTTAGCTGCTTCCATGGTGAGTTGGGGAACTAAACCAATCGCAATCATCTTGAGCCCACCTGCTGCGCTTGAACACGCATAACGAACAGGCCATTCACTGATTCCTGTCATGGTCGCCAGTTTTTCAATGGCTTTTTCTAGTCCGATGTTAATATCTTCTTTTACAGTGGTAAAGGATTGAGTACGACCTAAAATACGAGGTTCATCCACATCAATGCCCACCACTTTTGTGTACGTTGATCCAAAATCAATGCACAATATGGGTTTCATAATGAAGCTAAATCCTTGTTGATGTCATCAACACTTGTTTTAGGATCGGTTCCTGGTGGATAAACTCGATCAAATCCCATCGCAATGAATTTCTCTTCCACCTCTTTGAATGGTGTTTTCCCTACCACAAGATTCCCTCCCGCATAGAGTTTGATGTTTTCAAGTCCTGCTTCAATGCATTTCTCTCTTAGCCCACGACAATCAATCTCACCATGACCATACAAAGATGAAACCACAATGGCTTTGGCTTCTGATTCAATGGCGGCTTGAACGAATTCTTCTTGAGAGACCATGACTCCTAAATTAACCACAAAGAATCCTGCTTGTGTGTACGCGTAATGAAGTATTTTATTACCTACCGCATGCACATCTGCTCCAATCACTCCTAATACTATGGTATGACTCATACTCCCTTGATCCTCATGATACCCATGAGTTCCTTCCTTTTGATAACGCTTACATTGTTCAATATCATCTTAGAACGATTCCTATATTGTGTCAATTGATTGTGTTGAATTGGTGAAATCTTATCCAAAATCTTCACTTGCCACCTTTCTAATCACATCCAATAATGTGCCATCACGATACATGCTCAAGGCAACAATGCGATCATCAAAATGAATTGGTTCAGGCTTTCCTGTGAGCTGTATCGCAATGTCATACAATTCTTCCATGGTTTTAATCGGTAGTTTGGTATTTTCTTTGAGATGTTGGATAAGTGCTTGATGTCGAGGATGTATCGCAATGCCTCGATCTGTCACTAACGCATCAATGCTTTCATGAGGTGTGGTCACTGTAATCACTTTATCCACAACCACAGATAATCGTGAACTGACCAGTTTGGAGACAATGATGGTAAACTTAGCTCCTGCCGCGGTATCACAATGTCCTCCACTTCCTCCTATAAGCATGCCATCAGATCCGGTGGTGACGTTGACATTGTAGTCAAGATCAATTTCAGTTGCTCCTAACACCACAATATCCAATTGATTCACCACATTGTGTTCATTGGTAGGACCCGCATAATCATCCGCAGAAATCGCATGATGGTTGGGATTATGATGCATGGATTCAACTGCCTTTAGATCAAAGCATTGAACATCTTTGATTTCTTTAAAATGATGGGCATTCAGTAAATCCACTTGATACCCTGTGATTCCTCCACTGATGAAGTTACCTTGAATGTGATGGTGCTCACACCAGTCATACACTTCTTTGGCTAAAGCGAGTGATATTCCCCCAGCTCCTGTTTGAAAACTGAATCCTTCTTTCATCAATCCTGTGTTTTCCATGAGTTGTAGGGTCATTCTTGCGATGTTGAGTCCTACTGGATCTTTAGTAATGGTCGTGGTCCCACTGACAATGCCTTGTGGATCACCAATACGATCCACTTTCACCACAACATCCACCCATTCTTTCTTAATCTGAATGTGTTGAGGTTCTGCGATGTGATCACTTAACACGATGACCTTCTTTGCATGCATCGCATCCACCACCGCATACCCTAAACTTCCACATGCGGATGGGCCTTCGCTACCACTACCATCCCCCAATGGTGATGAAGTGGGTACTCCAATAAAGGCTACATCAATCTCAATTTCTTTTGAAGCTATCATGTGGGCACGATAACCATGAGAATGAATAACACACACCTCTTCACACAGTCCTTCACTGATGGCTTGTGCCACAGGTCCTGACACATAGGCTGTGATGATCTTGGTCACTGTTTTATCTTTGAGGTAATGGACTAATGGATGGTGAACTTCAAACAGTGAGGAAGCCACTAAGGTGATGTTTTTGATGTCTAATTGAGCAATTTCCTTTATAACTCGATTCAACACATCATCTCCATTGCGTAAATGATGATGAAATGAAATCACTGCTCCGTCTTTAAGATTCAGTTCTTTAATAACGTCTGTCAGATTATCTCTTAATTTGTTGGTTTGTGTGTTGTTTTTTAGGATTGGAAAGGTTTGAAAAGGGATCGGATGAACCCCTAAGAAAGGATGTGATGGAACGAAGCGATTAAGACTGTTTTTAATCATGGTGTTCTCCTTTCCTCTTTTTCAATCAGATGCTTGGCTTTAAGATATACGGGCTCATCAATCATCTTGCCATTGAGATTAAATACCCCTATTCCTTGTGTTCGATGTTTTTCAAAGGCTTCCACAATCATCTTAGCTTCCTTGAATTTCAATGGATCCACTTTTAAGGCTTCATGAATCACATGAACTTGTCTTGGATTGATGGCTACTTTCGCATCATATCCCATTGACGCAACATATTTGACTTCCTCTCTGAGCCCTTGATGATCTTCAATGTTCACAAAAGGAGTATCAATGGCCATAAGTTTGAAAGCTTTCGCATGCATCACAAGACTTTTTCGAGCGTAATCGATTTCATGTCCTGCTTGTGTTCGTTCTACCCCACAATCTGCACTTAAGTCTTCTCCTCCAAGCAGTAGTCCTTTCACTTGTGATGACATTTGACATAACTGTGGCAGTTGAATGACACCTAAGGCACTTTCAATTAAACATAGGATGGTTTTAGAAGGATCAAGCACTTTCAAACATGCTTCTAGTGACTTTATTTCAGCTTTAGGCAGGACGACACCGTGTACTTTAGGATGATTTGCACAGATGACATCCTCTAAGAAGAAATCAGAACTGGCATTATTGATGCGGACGTAGAGTGTTTTGTCTAAGAAGTCTAGTGTATCCAAACTGTGCTGAAGTAATGTTCGAGCTGAAATCTTTTGATTTAACGCCACTCCATCCTCTAAGTCAAAGATGATCGCATCCGCATCCAATACCATGCTTGAAAGAATCATGCCCGCATTGGAAGCAGGAATAAAAAGATAAGAGCGATTCATAATTGACGTTGAATTGCGCTTTCTACGCGAGCAATGATCACATGATCCAATGCTCCTTTATCTTCACACTCACATAAGCATGAAGTAATCCCATGGTTTTGTAAGGTGGATAGAATGATGGCTTTGATTTGTTTGCCAAATTGTTTTAACACAACACTTTGAAGATGGATTTCAATGGTGCCTTCTGGGTTAGGTTTAAGTGTCACTAGAATATCATTGGATTCAAGTGTTCCTGCTTGGGTAGTTTGAGTTATGTTCATAGAAGATTCCTTTCTTTAGAATAATGAAGATAAAGAACTAAGGCAAAGATATCGGCTGAACCTCCTGCACTGAAGTGATGATCCAGGCAATACTGTTCAAAATCAAACCATGACTCAGGATGATTCATAGCTGCTTGAGCATGGGCTTGAAAGTCAAGCAATCCTTCCCATCCTCTTTTCTTAATGATGGTGGAATCTTCACATTGACTCATGATGTTCAACAACGTATTCACTTGATGATCATGTGAGTCAGGTTGTGAAGCATAGAATGAGAGAGTGTTAGACAAGAGAGGCTCCCCCCCTTTCAATACCCATCCACGAACTCCTTGTGATTGATACTGATGGAATTGTCGTTCTCCTTCACTTTGTGGATGATGTGGGTCCATCTGCTTGAAATCTTCAAGCAAAGGTTGCGCAAGTTCAATCAGAGATGAGGTAAATGAAGGTGACATGCGTTGTGCCATAAGCACCATTAAGAAGAGAAAGATCGCTCCTTTGTGAGTATTCACCCCTTGGGTGGCTTCAAACATGGCGTTTTCCATGCGTTGTCCTAACAAGCGTAACTGTGAAAAGATTTCATGAGTGTTTTGATCAAGCGAGATGAATTCAACTTCATTGAAGTAAGGAAGAATCGCATCAATACTTTTTAGAAAAGTATGGATATTCATGTCTTGGTGTATGCCACTTGAGCGTGGTGTAACCAATCCAAACTTAGGGGTAAGCATACACTCACTGAGTAAGGCAAAGTGAACAATATCCACTTTTGATTGAAAGGAGGTTATTAGACATTGTTGATAGGCATGAATGACTTCTTTCTGAGTGTGCTTTTGAGTTCTTATGCACACTCTCGCCATTTCATCACACACCAAGCATTTTCGCTCATCGAAACCTAAATCATAACGTGATAGGTTTCTGCCCTTGGCATAGACATCCAAATCAATGCATCGACCACTGGTTTTCGTTTCTTCGAGTTGAATGCACGCTTGTTTTAGGTGACTTGGATCATCATCAATCACAAGCAAACTGATGAATCCTAATTCATTGAAGATTCTCTCTTTATAAACTACCTTCATGGAAGACTGAATGAGTTTCTCAAAGGTGATAATCACCCATGCACTCCACCCACTGAGTTTATGCTCACCCACCATGTTTGCTTGAAGACTTAAGACTGGCTTTTCATACTGAGTGAAAAGAGCTTGTTTGTGTTTAACGAGGTCTTCTTTCGCTTGAAGGAAGGTGTGGTTAGGATGAGGGTTCATGTGTGCAATGTTTTCCTTGTTTAAAAAAACCTAAAACAGTTTGGTTTGTTCCAATCGTTTTAGGTAGTCTTGTTTGGTTCTTAAGATATGATTCATCATCATTTCTTTAGCTAATTGTGCATCTTGATTAAGGATGGCTGAAACGATGGCTTGATGTTCTTGATTAGCTTGAAGTTGATCTTCTTTAGAAATACTAACGAATTCTGCAGGAATACGATTCCATAAATGTTGAATGAGTTCCACATGTTTTGGGCTTTGTGATGCATCCCATATGGCTAAATGAAAAGCTTGATTCTTTTCAATGAAACGTGGTGTTCCTGCACACTCATGCATCTCTTGAATGAGTTGAGTTAATCGTGATAAATCCATATGATTTTCAGTGGCTTTAAAAGTGACTTGTCCTTCCAACATGGCACGTAAATCATAGTGTTCTTCTACATCTTTTGCATCAAAACGTCTAACAATCGCCTTCTTACTGTTAACAAGCTCTATAAAACCATCTTTTTCTAGAAGTTGAAAAGCTTCTCTTACTGGAGTTCTGGATACTCCTAATAAAGAAGCGATGTTTTCTTGAATGAGTTCAGTTAAAGGTTCAATCTGCCCATTAAGTATGGCTGCTTTGAGTTCATGTGCAATCTTAATTCTAGCTGGGATTTGTTCAATCTTTTGCATACATGCATTCCTTATATTTTGTATACTGTATACAATTTTATTATAGCACTATCTTTCTAAACCTCAATCCTTTCATAAGAAAAAGTGAAACCACTTGATTTCACTTAATTTGTTTTTGGATGCGATAGAGTACTGTGAAACCTAACCCTAAACTTAAAGTTAGCATAAGTAAGGATAGATTCATCCATGAAGGAAGAGGTAGTGTGGTATACAATCCATACGCTTTTAGCATATCCTCATGCATACGATTAAAAAGATACGGGAAGATAAGTGTGGATAAGCATGCTCCAGAGATGAACACAAACCCCATTTGAGTGATGTTGATTTGTTTTAGGGTAGATGGTTTAAGTCCTAATTGGTGCATTAACTGTTCATTGGAAGCTTGTTCAAGTTTCATGGTTTTGAAATAGACATTAAGGACCACTAATAGTAATCCTAGAAGTAAGCTGATCGCAATGAAGATGAAACTGAAGGTTTGCTTTTGTGTTTCTTGATTCACTTCATTGAGAATGGATGTGATTTCATCAAACGACATGAACTGAATGCCTTGATCATTCATAATGGTTTCTGCTTCTTGTGCACTCATGCCATCCTTTAGATTGAAAAGATACATTTCAAGATACGGCACCGCCACTTCAACCATCAATTGATCTCGATACACATACGCAATCCATCCTTGATCAATGAGGGTATTCATGGTTCCTTTGATTTGAGCGGCTGTTTCACGATTGCTTTGACTTGGGTTAATGGCCGAAAGGAAGAGATACCCTCGTTCTGCCGATTTTGTTTCTTGAACTTTCTCAACTGAATACACAAAACTGTTGGTTTTTTCCATTTGTTTGCGTGAAGCCATTGTCACTCGAATATCGTATTTCCATTCTCTAAAGGACGTTCTTAAATCTTCAGGAAGTTCTCCTTCAATGGGCGTCACATAGCCTTCCATGTGAGCCATGAAAAACAAGACCGAAGATTTATAATAATTGAAATAATTCTTAGAGTAATGCACATCCACAAACAAATAGTTAGAGAACTTTTGAACCCACACTTGAGACTCTGCTAAGTCTTGGGTGATTTCATAGTGTTTGAATGGTGCATCCAACACAAGGTAATCGAACTGAATCCCAAGGGTTTCTTTATTGTAGATGTTGGAAACTTGATGTGATATAAGACTAAACGAGGTTGCACTAGCGATAATGAATCCACTCATTAAAATCATTAATGTGGTAAAGGTGAGACGTGATGCCAATCCTTTAATTGCCACATTGATTTTCCAATGTTTCTTAATAGGGAAGATTTTAATGGTGTTCTTTCTTTGGTGTTTGAGTGATGCATGTGCATAATTGAGTGAACGCACACTTAAATAACCACTCACACTCATCCAAAGTAAGAAGACAAGGGAAACAGAACCAGCACTCACCATAAGGATAAGGGGAGTTTGATCAATGATCTTTAAGAGTTCTGGGTATTCATTTAACAGAGGATAAGCTAACCCATTCAATCCTAGCCATATCAATACACCCAGTACCCACGCGAAAACAAATCGTGAAATCAACACAAAACTTACTTTAAGATAAGAATGACCAAGTGTAATAAGAAGGCCTAAGGATTTGATGTTTTGAAGAAATTGTTGTCTTAGTAAGACAATGAGTCCTAAAGCACTGAGCAAGGATAATCCCCATAATCCATAACGAGTGATCATGGAGTACAATTGCTCATTGGTGGAAAGATAATCTGAGTATTCATACAAAGGATAGAAAGTAATCGCATCGGGTATGTATCCAATACCTCGATACATGAAATTCATGAGAATTCGCTCATTCTCAAGGCTATAGGTATTAAAGCGAAGATGATACGTTGATGATACTCCTGAATGAAACGCAAAACGTGGGTCACTGTGATCAATGGCTTCATTTAGATCATTGACACTGATCACATCCTTCACTTGATCTTCTAGGATTAGCGCTGCACTTGGATATGGAAAATCAAACAAGGGGATGGATTTCAATCCATTATCTTGAATATAAGGATCATTAAAGTTTGGATAATCCACAATGGAGACGACTTTAAAGGTTTTAATGCCTTGATCAGTATTTAATTCTAAAACATGAGTAAGGGGATTAATCCCTTGTTTACGAAGTTCACTGGCATAACTTGGCATGATGGCTGCTTCATCCGATTGAAGTTCATCTAAAGGTTGTCCATCCATCAGTGGGAGTGAAGTGATGAGTGTTGGGGTCAATACTTCATATAACAATCTAAAATTGTTCTGTGAGGTATTGAAGACTTTTGTCTTCTCAAAGAACACTTTTTGTTCATCATTTTCTACTTGTTCATTGTATCCAGCAATGACTCCCTCTAAATACCGTTCATAAAACGCATTATGAACATGCACCATCACTTGAGGGCTGTTGGTTTTGATGACACGCTGACTTAACGTTTCATGTTTGAACTGATAGGTCATGAGCACTTGAGTACTTAACAAAAGCATGACCATCATCATGGAGACCAATTGAATAAGATTAAACTGCTTTCGCATGAATGCTTTAAACATCATCATAGAATGTCTTTCGCAAGCTCAAGTAATCGTGCTTGTTTTTCCTTTTGACTTCCTTTTAAGCATTCATCAACACTGAAGAAACCATCTTGAAGCAATAGAAAACGATTCCCATAAGAAGCAATTTTCAGCGAGTGAGTCACCATCACAATGGTTTGTCCTTGTTCATTGAGGGCTGTAAGAATATCCATCACTTCTTTAGCAAACTGAGGATTCAATGCCGCTGTGGGTTCATCCGCAAAAAGAATAGCAGGTTTATTCATGAGTGCACGGGCAATAGCACATCGTTGACGCTCTCCTGTAGAGACTTGAGAAGGGAACTTGTCTTGTACATGGTCTACTCTCATTGAAACCATGAGTTCGTGTGCACGAGTGCGAACTTCTGTGGAATGTTCAAGTGATGCCATCATGACATTTTCAATCATGGTTAACGTGTCAATCATGATGTTTTCTTGAAAGACAAATGAGACATCTTGATTTCTAAATCGTTGTATACGTTGTGTGTTGGCTTTGGTGATGTCTTCCCCTTTAAAGAGCACTTGCCCAGAAGAGGGTTGATCTAAGGTAGAAATACAGTTAAGAAAGGTTGACTTACCACTACCACTTTCCCCCATGATCATGACGAAATCTTTCTCTTTAATCTCTACATTGATGTTTTTAAGGACAGGAAAGGTTTGTTTACCACTTACATATGATTTAAAACATGATTGAACAACTAACATAACACCACCTCATTTCAAACCATTATACCGAAGATGTCTTCTTTTTCATACATGAGTGACAGGATTTTTCTATTTGTTTCACATTTCTTCCAATTCTTATTTATAATAGTGTTAATTAAGCTTCCATTACTTTAAGGATTAATCATCGTTTTGTTTGTGTCTTTTATCACGATTAAATGTCTTTTCTTCTTGATTTAATCTTTAGTTAACGTATGATTAAGGTAATCAGGGGGAGTCATCATGAAGAAACTTTTTAAATACCTTTTTATCACTTTTCTATTATTTGGATGTACAATTCAAAAAGATTACCCCACATTAAGCTTAGAGACAGCATCTATTTCTGATACCATGGTTAATTATTTCAATTTAGATCAACCTCAATTTGAAGGGAATGCTTTTCAAGTTAAATCATTTAGAATTGACACGATTTCCATTCCTTTAGATGATCCAGAAGTCACTTACTATCGGATTCATTTTGTGATTGCGCCAAAGACTGAAATGCCTTTTGAAATGAAATCACTCGAAGTACAGCCATCTAACCAGTTTATTCTCGATTACTTTAAACTTTCCGATTCATTGACGGGTTATGGTTCCATCAAGGATTGGAACTATTTAACATCAAAGCTTAATGGTTTTAAATTCCCTTTAGATGATCATCGTTTTACTGCTTATGAATATACAAGTTTTTTCAATAGTCGTGGTAAAATCATGATGGAAGCCCACAATATGGATAACGCCATCATCGAATCTGCATTTAAGAATCTTGATGTGATCATCAAATACGATGATAAAACCGACATCATCAAACTTACTGATCTAACCATTAACCCGCTAACATCACTGGATCAGATTGCAGACGATGACACTCAATTATTAAATTTAGTGCAGTCAAATCAAACACAGAGTTCATTTAAACCATTCAGATAGAAGGGGAAACTAACTTTCACTAGAAGAAGTCTTTTCAAGATTTCTTTATCTTTTCATCATAAATGCAACCACAGGTTGCGCTTTTGCATACTTTGCATGATA
The DNA here is from genome assembly GCA_027449005.1 of Erysipelotrichaceae bacterium. Taxonomy (GTDB): domain Bacteria; phylum Bacillota_I; class Bacilli_A; order Erysipelotrichales; family Erysipelotrichaceae; genus UBA6182. The sequence goes on from DAIDML010000248.1 coordinate 11,783, forward strand.
GATTAGCATGCAAAATTAACCTATAATGGTTTTATAAAGGGGACTATATTATGACTCTAGGCAGTAAAATTCAAGCATTAAGAAAAAAGACGCATATGAGCCAAGATGAACTAGCAGATAAATTGGGTGTTTCAAGACAAGCATTATCCAAATGGGAGAATGATTGTACCAACCCTGATATTGAAAAGGTGATTTTGATAAGTGATCTTTTTTCTGTAACCACGGATTATTTACTTAAAGAGCATCAAAATCAAAATGAATCTACATTTGATACCTTTCAAAAAAATAAACGATTAAGTTCTTCAACTCTCATCATTTTTTCTTCACTGATTGTTTACTTAGGTACATTAATCGCGATAGGGCTTTCTCACACTTCACTTTCTAATCCAAACAATGTTTTTTATACAGATTGGACGTTAGAACTAGGGTCCTATTTTGGAATCGCACTTCAAATACTAGGAATTGCTTTGTTTGTAATCATGGCTGATTTCAATGATTTTAAGAAAACTATCATGAAACGATTTTGGCTGATTAACTCATGGCCACTATCACTCATTCCAAGTTATGTTTTGTTTGTATCTATACTTCATCCCTTTACACGCTATTTCTTTAATTCTGATCAAAACAACACCAATGTACTCTTTCATCTTCTCTTCATCTTAATCTTAAATGTGTCGCTTTCATACATCATCAAACGTAAGTTTGACTTAAACTAACTTCATAATTCACTGAGTAAATATACAGTTTTTCTAATCAAATCCATTAAAAAAGTAGGAATTGTCCTACTTTTGGTTTATTTAATGGATTCAATCATGCTTTCTTCCCAAATTGGGTTAGGTTCAATCCCTAAGAGTTGGGTTAAAGAGGCAGCAACATTGGCTAAGCCAAACTTACCTTCTTTAAGTTTAACATCTGCTCCATACACAATGAATGGAACAGGATTCAAGGTGTGGGCTGTTTTAGCCTTAAGCACACTCTTGTCTTTGCTTGGTTCATACATCTCATCCGCATTCCCATGATCCGCTACCACTACCAAAATACCATTCACTTCATCCACGGCTTTCTTTAAGCGTTCAAGGCCTAAATCAACTGCTTCAACTGAGATTTGGGTTGACAAGAAGGAACCAGTATGACCAACCATGTCACCATTTGGATAGTTAATGCGCAAGAAGTCATATTTGCCTGATTTTAACGCTTCAATGAGTAAATCTGTGGTTTCGGCCGATTTCATCCAAGGTCTTTCATCAAATGGAACTAAATCCGACTTAATCTCCACAAAGGTTTCTAACTCTTCAGAGAACTTACCTGATTTATTCCCATTCCAGAAGTAAGTCACATGACCATACTTTTGAGTCTCAGAAATCGCAAACATACGGATACCATGAGGCACTAAGTGTTCGGTTAAGGTGTTTTTAATGCGAGGAGGATTCACAAGATATTTATTTGGAATCTTTAAGTCTCCATCGTATTGAAGCATCCCAGCATACATTACTTTTGGCACAAAATGACGCTCAAACTTCGTGAAGTTCACTTCTTCAAAAGCACGTGAGATTTCTAGAGCACGATCTCCTCTAAAGTTTGTGAGGATAACCGCATCATGATCCAATATGCGTCCTACTGGTTCACCATTGTGTACAATCACAAAAGGATCAATGTACTGATCAGACACATCTTTTTTAGCACGCGTTGCTTCAATCGCCGCTGTTGCACTTTCAAAAGCTGGTCCTTCTCCTAAGACATGGGTTTTCCATCCTAGTTCAACCATGCCCCATTCAGCTTCATAACGATCCATGGTAACCAACATACGTCCACCACCACTAGCGATACGAGCATCAAAGGATTCATCATTAAGGGAAGCACAATGAGCTTCTAATTTATCAACATAGATGAGTGCACTCTTTGCTGGCACATCACGTCCATCAAGTAACGTGTGTAAACGTACACGTTTAATGCCTTCTTTTTTAGCTTGAGAGACTAAAGCTAAAGTGTGGGCAATGTTGGAATGTACATTCCCATCAGAAAGAAGTCCAATAAAGTGCATGGTGTGATCTTTAGAATACGCCACAAGTTCTTTCCATGTTTCTGATTCAAAGATGGTTCCATCTTGAATCGATTCATTCACAAGTTTTGCTCCTTGAGAATACACTTGACCACAACCTAAGGCATTGTGTCCAACTTCAGAGTTTCCCATATCATCATCACTCGGTAGTCCTACGGCGGTACCATGAGCTTTCATAAGTAAGTTGGGGTGATTGTTCATTAAATGATCAAGGGTTGGGGTGTACGCTGATGCGACCGCATTACCAAATGTTTCTGGGGTAATGCCTACACCATCCATAATGACGAATACTAAAGGTCGTTGACTCATAGTTGCTCCTTTTCATTAAAAAACAAGGGGTGCCTTGTTTAGTCGTTGGTGGACGTATGTTGGTTACCATGGATCGTTATGAAGCTGAATGGGGCATGGTTGAACTAGGATGGAA
>DAIDML010000249.1 GCA_027449005.1 Erysipelotrichaceae bacterium
TTCCTTTAAGGCGGTCATTGAATGTTATGAAGACATTCCATGCAATCCTTGTGCTTTAAGTTGTCCTGTGAAGGCCATTACCATCGCCCCAACACTTCATTCTCAACCAGTGGTTGATCCACAAGTGTGTACAGGATGTTCAATCTGTGTCAGTGTATGTCCTGGTTTAGCCATCATGTTAGCGAAAGTGCATCAAGACACAGCCATCTTTAAGATTCCTTATGAAATGAATGAAATCTTCACACCACACCAACAGGTGTATGCTCTCAATCGCTCTGGAGAAATCATCGGAGAAGGAGTCGTGCTTTCTGTCTCCAACAAGCAACACCAAAACAAAACCAGCATCATTGAAGTGCAAGTGGATAAAGCACTCCTTCATGACTTCATTACGATTAGGGGGATCCATCATGGATAAATCTAAAGTCATCATGTGTCGCTGTGAAGATGTGTCCCTTGAAGATCTTATGTTAAAGATGGAAGAAGGATACACCACCTTTGAAGATTTAAAACGCATTCTTCGTGTCGGCATGGGACCCTGTCAAGCCAACACCTGTGCTCATTTGATTCAAAAAGAACTCTCACAGTTTCTTAATAAGGACACACACTGACACAAATTGAACATCCTGTACACACATCAGGATCCACTACTGGTTGTGAATGCAGTGTTGGGGCGATGGTAATGGCCTTCACAGGACAACTTAAAGCACAAGGATTGCATGGAATGTCTTCATAACATTCAATGACCGCTTTAAAGGAAGACAACGTGACTTCATTAAAGAAAACAGATTGGACTTGAACACGTGTTGGAACCCCTGTTTTATTGAGCATTCATGGCCTCCTTTCGTTTGAGTATGCCTTTTAAGGTTTTTGATCCATGAACGCCATTGCGTAGTTCATAGAGTTGGTTTTCATAGTATGGAATCAGTTCTGCTGCTTGAGGATGGGATTGTTTAAGATACGCACACACATGAAGGGCGGCTAAGTGTCCTTCCATCATGGCAGAACTGGCTTCTTCAATGCCTACCATATCCCCACACGCAAATAAACCAGGAACACTGCACTGATAGGTCTCATCGAGCAGTGGAACCCACCCTCCTAGTTCTTGTATGTAAGCACTCTTCGCATTGAGCATGGAGGTGAGTTGATGAAGTGGAGATAATCCTACTGAAATGCACAGCACATCCGTAGGAATAATTTGACTGGTGTTGGGTATTTCTTGGTAATGTTCATCAAGCTGTATGATTTCCACCGCATCAAGCTTGTCGGTGCCTATCGCTCGTTTAATGGTGGATTTGGTGTGAATCGGCACTCCCAAGCGTCTAAGCTTGGAAGCATGCACCTTATAGCCTCCAATGCCATCATTGGCTTCAATGATGGCTTTAACCTTCATTCCAGCTTGCATCATTTGATAAGAGACAATCAAACCAATGTTGCCACTACCAATCATGACCATGGTCTCTCCTGGCACCACATGGGTTTGATTGACTAAGGTTTGTAAAGCACCTGCTCCAATGATTTGAGGAAGATCATTGTTTTCAAAGGCCAGAAACTTCTCACTCGCTCCCACAGCACATAAAATGGCTTTGGCTTGCACTTTCTTGTATTGGTTATGATGAAGTGTGGTGATCACAAAGTCTTCATAGATTCCTACTACTGTGGTTTCAGTAAGGATGGTTAAGTTTTCAAAGGACGTCAGTTTATCTTGAAGTAGCTTCGCTATTTCAATGCCTCGAAACTTCGCATAATGCTCTTTTGAACCAAAGAATTTATGGGTTTGTTTGATGAGTTGTCCCCCTAAGGATGGACTACGATCCAGCAGTAAGGTGTTAAGCCCTGCTTCAGCACAACGCTGAGCAGCACACAACCCTGAAGGACCTCCTCCAATGATGCACACATCATAGATTTTCATCGCTCTTCCCTCTTTACCATCATGCCTGCTTTCAGTGGCGTGATGCATGTACGCACATGGGATACTCCATCCACATTCATTTCACAGGAAGCACAGTTTCCAATCGCACAATAAAACCCTCTTGGGCGATGTTTTTTAATGGAGGTTGAAAAGCTTACAATACCATTGGCAATGAGTGCAGAGGCAATGCTGTCCCCTTCAACACCTTCTAAGATGGTGTCTTCAAAGGTAAAGGTGATGGTGGGTTGACTTGAAATGTCTAATATAGGATGACTGGATAGACGACGCATAGGCAAATCCTTTCTTGGGTAATTGAAGGTGATTTAGCGAACAAGGCCTAAATCTTTTTTAGGATAAGTAATGAAACCAAGCAGTGTGCTTAAAGCGATAATCAAGGCACATAAGACAAAGGATTGAATACTCATGAAATCGTGAGTAATGAGTTCACTGAACTTCACATAGGAAAACAAGGAAACAGGTTTGAGCCAATCCAGTGATTCCACTAGATTGATCATGATGGAAAGCAGATACAAAGCAAACACACTGAGTGAGGCAATGGTGTTGGCCAACTTTGTGCCTTTAATGACACATGCTAAGCTAAATCCAAGACTGTAGAAGGTCCATAACAACACACTCATGTTAAGAAAGGAGCGAAGTAAATAAGACCAATAGGAAGATTCAGGTTGGTATTGTGATGCGATTAAGGCAAATTGAAGTCCAGTCATCAGGATCATCAACACAACCAAACTTAATCCAGCAACGTATTTAATGCTGAGGATGTGAGTGCGTGAGCGTGGCATCACATACAAGAAATCAGCCGTTTTAAATCGTGCTTCTTTAGCCACAATAATGACTCCTAACAAAATCGCATAAATGGCTAAGGCCACATGGATGTATTCCAGTGTAATGGCACTGAATCCTGAGACGGTGGTTAAGTTGACATCACTTAAATTAAACGCCACTAATAGTTCCTGAGGAATGACTTCTAAAAGTTGAAGTAGCTCTGGATTATCTCTGTAGGCTGAAAATTCCATCATGATAATGATGAGAAAGACAAGCAGTGCGAGTGACCAAAAGAAGAAGGATTTAAAACGGCTGATTTCTTGTATGTGATGCCACGCTCACGTACTCATATTCTCAGCATTAAATACGTTGCTGGATTAAGTTTGGTTGTGTTGATGA
>DAIDML010000250.1 GCA_027449005.1 Erysipelotrichaceae bacterium
TGAACACTAAAAAGGTGGTGTAAGTATGGAGGCAATCTTTGAATTCATCGCTGAACTGGCATTTGATCTGTTGGGCGAAGGTTTGTTTAAGAAACTACCTTGGTTAACTCATGTGCTTTTAGGAAGTTTAATCCTAGCATCCTTAATCTTCGCTTATGTTTTCAGAAATCATATTATTATCGTCGTCATGATGATTCTGTTTGCGCTAATGTTTACCATTGTGTTTATTGCCTTAAAGAAAAAAGATGAAGACATGTAAAAAGCTCACTGATGTTGATTCAGTGAGCTTCTTTTTGAGTAACAAGAGATTATGCTGTTACTTTTTTAGCTAATGCGCGGGATGTAATGACTAGACCAGTTCCTAAAACAAGGAATAATCCGATCCAAATGAATGAGTTGTCATCACTAGTTTGTGGAATTGGTTCATCCAATGTGAAGTTGGATGGGATTAAGACAGAGTCAATCACATGAACCACACCATTGAGTGCTTGAATATCAGCAGCAGTCACTTCACTGTCAGTATTCACAAATACGCCTAATCCAGCAGGACCTTCAGAATCTAAAGTGAAGGTTAGTGTTAAGCCATCATTCAATGTAGGAGCAGTGAGTCCATCAGTAATGTCTGTGGAGAACACTTTACCACTAATAACGTGGAACAATAATACTTTAGCAAGTTCGCTTTGCCCAAGTAGTTCTTCTGCAGTAAGATCTAGTGCAGCTAATAAGGCTTCAAATGCAGCATTGGTTGGAGCAAAGACGGTGAATGGTCCTTCTACTTGTAGAGCACTAACTAAACCAGCTTGAGTTAATGCAGCAACGAGAATTGAGAAATTGTCAGCAGATAATGCAATGTCAACCACAGTATCAAACTCAATTGAGAATGCTTCTGGAATTAACACTTTATCGATAATATGAATGACACCATTGGTAGCAAACACATCAGTACTTGTGACATTGACATCACCATTAATAACAACACCTTCACCAACTTCGAAAGTTAAACTTTCGCCAAGGACGGTTTCAGCAACTAGACCATCTGTAACATCAGCTGCTTCAACTTGACCAGCAATGACATGATACAGTAGCACTTGTTTCAGACGTGGATGAGCTAATAATTGTTCTGCAGTGACATCAAGCTCTGCTAACAAATCAGCAAATGCTTCATCGGTTGGTGCTAAGACCGTAAATGGTCCTTCGCTACGTAGAGTATCTTCTAATTCTGCCGCAACGACTGCTTGGACCAATACCGTGAATATTTCAGCGCCAATGGCTGTATCTACAATATCATCTGCAGGTGCAGCCACAACGGAAGTCATTGCGAACATCATGATAGACAATAACACAGCTAATAACTTCTTCATCAATAATCCTCCTTTTATGTCAACTCTTTGACTGTCCCCATTGTACACAACCATAAAAGGATTAACAAAGTCATTTGACCATCAAACTATGTGAAATTATAGAAGCGCTTTTACTCCCAATTTAAGAGTCTTTTCTCTCCTTCTAGTCCAATAAAGGATGAAATATCCTGAGTTAGCTCCACAACACCCTTATAGTTTCCTTGATCATCACGCATGGCTAAATATTGAATGTAGAGTTTCTTGCCTTTAAAGTTTATCCAAAACGTAGCTTCGTTACGCTCATTCTTTCTAAAGGCTTCCAGTATAGCCATGACCATATGCACACTGTGTCCTGGATGACAGTTCACCACATCTCGTCCTAAGACTGCTGCACTGCGAGGAAAGAATCGCTCTTTAGGATTATTAAAATAGATAACCTTGTCATGTTCATCCACAATCGTGCAATCCAATGGTAATAGATTCAGAAAACGAGTGAGTTGTTCAAATGATAATACCCCTGTTTGAGTGGTATACACATGATCAAGGGTTGGGGTATGAATGGAATCAATCTTTCTAAACGTAGGAGTTTTAATCCATGCAAAACCATATTCAAAGCTTTGTTCACGCATGCTTTCATGTTCATTGATGGATAATAAACTTGAGGTAGGAAATAAGATGTAGGTTTCCTTTTGAACAAGACCGATGGCTTGTAAGAAGTATTGTCCAATCAGTTGACTCACACGTTGATCACTTTCATGTTCACAGGCGTGAAGGAGCTGCTTTAGCGTTGCCTTGATTTGATCATGAAGTGACCACATCAGTGTTAATCCTTTGAGTTCTTCTTTTTTCATTTCAAGTAAAGGAAA
>DAIDML010000251.1 GCA_027449005.1 Erysipelotrichaceae bacterium
AGGGGATGGCCGTCATCGCTATGCGGTAGCAGGTGGTGTCCTTTACTTCGCAGACAATGTGGCTACCATCTTAACAGATGCGATTGAACGCAGTGATGAGATTGACATTGAACGTGCTAGAAGAGCGAAAGAGAGAGCCGAAAGAGCACTCAAAGATCCAAACAGCGATATTCGTAAAGCTGAAGTTTCCCTTAAGAGAGCGCTTAATCGTATCGACGTTGCCTCATGATTACACTTGAGCCTATCGTTAATATTCTCTTACACTTCTTTGGCTTCTTTGTGGCCATGTTGGGTTTGTCAGCGCTTAACTTTGAGAAAGCTCTTCGTCAAGGAAGAACGTTTCAAGCCCAAGTGCTCTATGTTGGGACAGCGATGGCTCTTGGTTACCTAATAGCCCAGTTCTTAATTCAATTAATGATGCCTTAAAAACATGAGTTCACATTTTTAGCTCATGTTTTTTCTTTCGCTTAATGTGTTATAATAAGTCATGCAAGTGAGGTCGTTCCCATGTTATTTTCAAAATCTGTAGGTATCGATTTAGGTACCGCCAACATCTTAATTTACGTTAAAGGACAAGGAGTGGTTCTTGATGAACCTTCTGTTGTGGCTTTAGACGCCGAAACCAAAAAATGTTTATCCGTAGGTCAATCCGCAAAAGATATGTTAGGTCGTACACCTGGACGTATCATGGCGGTTCGTCCACTTAAAGATGGTGTTATCGCTGACTTTGAAGTCACCGAGATTATGCTTCAACATTTCATTCGTAAACTTAAACTTAAAGGGATGTTTTCACGTCCTACGATTTTAATCTGTTGTCCTTCTAACATTACCTCAGTTGAGCGTAATGCGATTCGTGATGCAGCTTATCGTGCTGGTGCGAAGAAAGTATACATTGAAGAAGAACCTAAAGTAGCCGCGATTGGTGCTGGGTTAGACATTTCAAAACCTAATGGAAACATGGTTTTAGACATTGGTGGTGGAACCACCGATGTGGCGATTCTTTCCTTAGGTGAAATCGTAACTTCCACATCGCTTAAAATTGCGGGTGACAAGCTGGATCGTGATATTATCAAATACATCAAAGAATCCTATAAACTACTCATAGGTGATCGTACGGCTGAAGAAGTGAAGAAACGCATTGGTACCGCATGGCGTGGTTCTACTCAAGAAACGATGGACATCAGTGGTCGTGACTTAGTTACAGGTCTTCCACACACCATCACAATGAATTCAGAAGAAACAGAACTTGCGATACGTGAATCCTTACAAGACATTGTGCGAGCATGTCGTACGGTGCTTGAACAAACGCCACCAGAATTATCTGCAGACATTGTTACTCGTGGTGTTGTCTTAACAGGAGGAGGAGCATTATTAAGGGGGATTGATGAACTCTTAATGAATGAACTGAACGTTCCTGTTTATATTGCTGAAAACGCATTGACCTGTGTTGCGGAAGGCACAGGAATCATGTTAGAAACATTATCTAAATAAAATAATAACCTCATGAACATTGTAATCATGAGGTTTTCTTTAGGAATTAAAGGGTCTTTCTCTTATGTTAAGACATAGGAGGGATTATGAGTGATTATGAATTAATTCAAAAAGCATATCAATGCAAGAGCAAAGAAGAGGGATTACACTATTATACTCAAGTAGTGCATCATCAAGCACAAACCATGTCATTGAGTCAGCTTAAGATGGAGTGTGTCTCTTTCATTAATCGACTTCAAAGACAAAACATGAAGATGGATCATTCATTGAACGTGGGGGATGTCTGTTATATTGACTATGGTCCCATGTATCAATATGAAGCAGGGTATCAACACTTTGGGATTGTATTAAAACTGGCTCATTATAAAGCGTTTGTGGTACCACTCACTTCCAACACAACCACTCATCACAGTGAAAAAGAACATGTCTTTAAAGTGGGTTTCATTGAAGGACTCACTAAACATTCGATTTGTTTTCTTAATGATGCGAAATTCATCAACACCTCAAGAATCATCGATGTATATGGACATTTACCTGTCCATGATGAGCGTTTTATTCAACTTCGGCGTAAAGTTTTTGAAACAATCTTTGGGTGATATGGTATTCTATACCCATGAATAAACTTTACCTATACCAAAACAAAACGTGTGTCCTTCTAGTGTCAGGAGGACCAGATTCGATGGCTTTAGCTCATTTGGCTGTTGCTTCCTCACTTCACGTGGTTTTAGTCAGTGTGAATTACCATAAACGTACGACTTCACATCATGACATCGAAGTGGTTCAAAGCTTCGCAAATCATTATCATCTACCTTTACATGTGTTTGATGCCTATGACTTGGAAGGCAATTTTCAAGCGAAGGCACGAGATTTCAGATATCAAAAAGCACTGGAAGTAGCACATGAAGTGAAAGCGGATGTGATCATGACCGCCCACCACATGGATGATCATCTTGAAACATACTTATGGCAACTTAAACGCAATCACAAACCACTGTATTATGGAATTAAACCAACCACCTGGCTTCAAGAGTTTGAACTGGTTCGACCACTGCTTGAGTTAAGCAAACAAGACCTCATACACTACAACCAACTTCATGACATTACGTATGTGATTGATGAGTCCAATCATCAACCGGTGTATACACGCAATGTGATTCGACAAACCCTTTTGGAAATGAGCGAGGAAGAGAAACAAATCCATCTTCATGCACTCAATGAAGCAAATCATCAACTTGAAGCCATGATGAGATCGTTTCAATCTCATATCACTGATCAAGGGATAGAAGTGACGTGGTTTAAAACATTGTCTTTGGATGAACAACACCGATGTCTTCGTTTCTTCTTGAATCAACATAAAGCCATCAAAGCTTCTGAAGATGCTTTGAATCAGTTTATGCATCATCTTGATCACAATGATTATCATCAATTCTTTTCACCTGTATACCTTATGGTTCATCGAGGTTGGGTGCAAATCTTTAGACCAACCCCACCTCTTCACATTCAATGTCATTCAATTGATGAACTTAAAAACCTTAACACTGAATCATTCAACTTTGATTTGAAAACCATTCGTTGTGAGTTTATTGATTCTGATTTCCCACTCATCTTAAGATATGCGAAACCTAAAGATCGGATGCAGATTAAAATCGGTCGTAAAAAAGTGTTTAATTGGTTGAGTGAGAAAAAGATTCCACGAATCATGCGACAAACTTGGATGGTCATTGAAAACGCAGAAAAACAGATTATTTATGTGAAAGGTTGGGGTGCTGATATGGTTCATAGGACTAACATTCACCCTTAATATGTGATAAAATAAGACGAACGCGGAGGAATTATGACACAAATTCATAAAGACATTAAACGTGTATTCGTGGATGAAGCATCCATCATTGCACGCTCAAAAGAACTCGGAAAGCAAATCAGTGAAGACTATGACAGAGAAGGCAAGAATCCACTGCTTGTAGCGGTATTAAAAGGTTCTATTCCTTTCATGGCTGAGCTCATGAAACATATCACCATTGATGTGGAAATGGACTTTATGGCAGTTTCATCTTATGAAGGGACTCGCTCCATTGGAGATGTGAAAATCCTTAAAGATTTAGATCGTTCCATTAAGGGTCTTGATATCTTATTGGTTGAAGACATTGTGGATACAGGTCGTACCATTGATCAAGTTGTTCAATTATTGATGAATAAAGGGGCAAGAGAAGTTAAGATTGTTTCCTTACTTGATAAACCAAGTCGTCGTGTCTTAGAAATGAATGCGGACTACATTGGTTTCACCATTGAAGATGCCTTCGTGGTTGGATTTGGATTAGACTTTAATGAAAAATATCGTAATTTACCGTACATTGGTGTCTTAAAAGACGAACTTTACCAATAAACTTGACTCTTTGAAAGGAGAATAAGGATGAATAAAAATCGCTTTTTCAATCTCATTCCTTGGATCATCGTGTTACTTGCGGTGATCAGTATTTCATCAATACTGAACACACCAACTGTAAAACGTTTGAATTATAACGAATTTAATTCCCTTGTGGAACGTGGTGTCATTACTGAAATCAGTTTGTCTGTAGCCAATGTGGTTGTGGATGTGCGTGGTACCTACAAAGAAGGTAATCAAACCATTACCTTCGTTTCACGTATTCCAAATACTGAACAATCCACCAATAACTTAGTGGAACGTTTACAAACCTCAGGGGCGATTGTGACGATTGTCAACCCGTATGAATCCAATGCCTTTGTGGATGCCTTGATTCAAATCGTGCCCTTCTTATTGTTTGGTGGATTTGCTTTCTTCTTACTCACACGCATGAATGGCAGCAACAACAACAAAGCCTTCGAATTTGGACGTTCCAAAGCTCGATTAGAGGGTAACATCCGTGTACGTTTTGATGATGTTGCGGGTGCTGATGAAGAAAAAGAAGAAATGGTTGAACTTATTGAATATCTTAAAAACCCTAAGAAATTTGTTAAGATGGGGGCCCGTATTCCAAAGGGGATCCTTCTCTCTGGAGCACCCGGTACTGGTAAAACCTTACTAGCTAAAGCGGTTGCGGGTGAAGCGGATGTTCCTTTCTACTCCATTTCTGGTTCTGACTTCGTTGAAATGTTTGTTGGGGTTGGAGCAAGTCGTGTCCGTGACATGTTTAAGAAAGCTCAAGCCACTGCACCTTGTATCGTCTTCATTGATGAAATCGATGCGGTGGGTCGTCAACGTGGGACCGGTTTAGGTGGAGGACACGATGAGCGTGAACAACCCCTCAACCAACTGCTTGTGGAGATGGATGGTATTGGTGAAAACACCGGTGTCGTGATCATTGCCGCAACCAACCGACCTGACGTACTAGACCCTGCTTTACTGCGTCCTGGACGTTTTGACCGTCAAATTACGGTTTCACTTCCTGATAAACGTGGACGTCATGCGATCTTAAAAGTGCATGCACGCAACAAGCAAATGGCAGCTGATATTGATTTAGAAGGATTAGCTCGTCGTACTCCAGGATTCTCTGGGGCTGACTTAGAAAACGTGCTCAATGAAGCGGCTATCTTAGCTGTAAGAGATAAAAAAGATGTGATTGAAATGCAGCATCTTGATGAAGCGGTTGATCGTGTCATGATGGGACCTGCGAAGAAATCACGTAAATATTCAGAACGAGAAAAATACCTTGTGGCGGTCCATGAAACCGGCCATGCGGTCATAGGATTGCTGGTAGAAGAAGCGGATATGGTTCAAAAAGTCACCATCATTCCTCGTGGAATGGCGGGTGGATATAACCTTATGACACCAAAAGAAGAACGTATGATGGCGACGAAGTCGGACTTAATGGCCAAGATTACTGGACTTCTTGGTGGTCGTGTTGCTGAAGAAATCGTGCTTAATGAAATCTCAAGTGGTGCATACAATGATATTGAGCGTGCCACTAACATTGCTCGTGATATGGTCATGAGCTATGGTATGAGTAAATTAGGTCCAATTCAATATGAAAAATCAGGAGGGAATGTGTTCTTAGGACGTGACTATTCATCTTCACGTAACTATTCAGGACAAATTGCCTTTGAGATTGATAAAGAAGTTCGTCTTTTAAGACACCAATG
>DAIDML010000252.1 GCA_027449005.1 Erysipelotrichaceae bacterium
TTTATTCAATCGAAGAAAGAAGAAGCGCATTTATAGAATTCACAAAGTCATGTTAGTGTTGGCAATGCTAATTACATCAGCTAACATCTACATTTATGTGAACATCAATAACATTCTTAACCCTATTCAATTAGAAACAACCCAGATTTCAGTGTATGTACTTAAGGAAAATGAAAACTTAGAATTCAATAAAGATTTAGAACTTGGTGTTAGCATTGAAATTGAGCCAACACTTTATGAGAATTTAAGATTATACATTGAAGATGAATTAGGTTTTATTCTTTCACCTAAAATGGATGATAATGATCAAGATCTTATTGCGGCATTATACGAAAAAAGTATTCCTGCCATTATGTTGGATGTGGCAAACTTAGGATTTTTAGAAGAGGAAGTAGCCCAAGAGTTTTTAGATAAAACCATAGTCATCTTTACATTTGAGAAGTCTACTGAAGTCAAAGATCGTGAACCAGTAGTCGATGATTTTAAAACCAATGCGATAGTATTCTATATTTCTGGGATTGATCATGAAGGAGATCTAGGGTGGAGAGCACGCAGCGATGTAAATCAGTTGGTCATCGTGAATCCAGACACGAAGAAAATCTCATTTATCAGTCTTCCAAGAGATACCTATGTTCCAACTACGTGTTTGGATGGTGTGAGTGATAAATTAACCCATGCGGCTGTGCGTGGTATTCAATGTTCGATTGGTACCATTGAACAATATTTGCATGTCCCTCTTGATCATTATGTTCGTCTAAACATCACTTCGTTCATTTCAATCTTTGATATCATTGGTCCAACGGAAATCTATTCTCACTATACTTTTAGTTCTCATGGATTTGATTATGTCAAAGGAATGAATCTTATGGATGCAGAGAAGGCCCTCATGTTTGCTAGATCAAGAAAAGAAGTGCCAGGAGGAGATCAAACACGTGGTTTACATCAACAGGAAATCCTTAAAGGAGTATTCAAAAAACTCACTTCTCCAAGTCAAATAGGAAACATTCAAAGGATTATTAATTCCACTCGTAAGTTTGTGCAAACGGATGTGGTACCATCGACCATCACAGAGTTACTGGATCTTCTTGTAGCAAATGCTTCAGGTTGGGAATTAGACTCAAACGTTCTAGCAGGGACACCAGCATGGAGACCGTGGCCAAATGATCCATCTCGTGAATACTCTGTAATTATTCACACTGAAGAACAACTTGAAGAGTATCGTCAACTCATAGATGATCTCCGTCGTATTCCAGAATAATCAAAGACCAAGATTCACAGTGATGTGAACCTTGGTCTTTTTACATCATCATTTCTTTAACAAATCGTATATGCTTAAAGCGATGAATTAGCTTTGTTAGCAATAAACTGAGTAAGAAAGCTAATACGAAATCAAGAAGACCATAATTTCTAAAGCGGGTTATGTCTCCTTGGTAAAGTATAGTTTGCACAAGTACATAGGCATAAATATGGATATAGAACAGTGTGGTAGCTATTGAGTGATAAAGATCGGTATTGAATGAAACCTTAGTTTGTAAGCTGATTAAGAAGGTAATAATAGATAAGGGATAAATGAAGAATGTTAGATTATAATCTTTTGCCCAACCTTGACTTCGAAGGAAAAAGATTTCAATCATGGACAATGTCAAGAAACAGATAAGTCTGATGAGCAAAGTTTGCTTCTTAATATCTGGTTGAGTTTGCTTGATGAACATTCCTGTATAAATGAACAGGGGAGCAAAGAACACTCCATTGCGAGTGGTATTGATGAATTGAAACAAAGTTGTCTTAAAAGTATTCAGATATGGGATGGTCATGGATAGACCATAATAGCTGTCTCCTAAGACCCCCAAAATGAATAAGAATCCTAAAGAAATAAATACATTACGTGTGTTAAGCATTTTTTGTAATGTTGTCACAATGATTAGACCAATGATAGAGGCAACGAAATACCATAAATGAATGAATGAACCTTCAAAGAAAACA
>DAIDML010000253.1 GCA_027449005.1 Erysipelotrichaceae bacterium
GACGGCCATCCCCTTCAATGGTACTCATCATTGAGATTTGAAGCATCGCTACAATCGGCATATGATTGGAGAGAATGCCCATATCTCCTGTGGTGGTACGCACATTGAGAATGGATGTTTCCATGGTTTTATTATCACCTAAGGGTGTGATCACTTGGACCTTAAACATTAGGCACCTGCTTTCGCTTTAGCTCGTGCTTCCTCAATGGTTCCCACAAACATAAAAGCAAATTCAGGAAGATCATCCGCTTTACCTTCTAAGATTTCTTTAAAGGAAGCAACAGTATCTTTTATCGGAACAAAGAGTCCTTTAATACCATTGAATTGCTCAGCCACATGGAATGGTTGAGACAAGAAGTTACGAACACGACGTGCACGGTTAACGATTTGCTTATCTTCATCAGACAACTCATCCATCCCTAGGATCGCAATGATGTCTTGAAGTTCTTTATAACGTTGAAGTAAAGATTGGACACCACGAGCCACTTGATAGTGTTCTTCTCCAATCACAAGTGGATCTAACATACGAGATGATGAATCCAACGGGTCAACCGCAGGGTAAATCCCTAAAGCTGCAATGGAGCGATCAAGAACGGTTTTCGCATCCAAGTGAGTGAAGGCTGTCGCTGGCGCAGGGTCAGTTAAGTCATCCGCAGGCACATAAATCGCTTGGACTGAAGTAATGGATCCTTCTTTAGTGGACGTAATACGTTCTTGAAGTTGTCCCATTTCAGTTGCTAAAGTGGGTTGATATCCTACCGCTGAAGGCATACGTCCTAAGAGCGCAGACACTTCAGAACCTGCTTGAGTGAATCTAAAGATATTGTCGATGAAGAGAAGAACGTCTTGTCCATCCACATCACGATAATGTTCAGCCATGGTTAATCCTGATAAGGCCACACGCATACGTGCTCCTGGGGATTCATTCATTTGACCATACACTAAAACTGTTTTGTCTAAGACGTTGGAATCTTTCATTTCGTGGTAAAGATCATTACCTTCACGAGTACGCTCACCTACACCCGCAACGACAGATAAACCACCATGTTGTTTCGCAATGTTGTGAATAAGTTCCTGCATGACGACCGTCTTACCTACACCCGCTCCACCAAATAAACCAATCTTACCACCCTTAGCGTAAGGACAGAGAAGGTCAATGACCTTAATACCGGTTTCTAAGATTTCAGCCGTGGTTTGTTGTTGTTTGAAGGTTGGAGCTAAACGATGGATTGGACTACGTAAAACATCATCCGCAATAGGACCAAGTCCATCAATGGTTTCACCTAAGACATTAAACATCCGTCCTAAGACTGCACGTCCAACAGGAACAGAAATAGGAGCCCCTGTATCGTTGGCAATCATGCCACGCACAAGACCATCTGTAGAACCCATGGAAATGCAACGCACCACATCATCTCCAACGTGTTGTGCTACTTCAACCGTGAGTGATTCATCTCCCTTTTCGATGGTAATCGCATGATTCAGTGCAGGGAGTGCATCCTTTTTGAAGCGAACGTCGACCACAGGCCCAATAATTTGAATAAGTTTTCCTTGATTGTTCATATGTCTCTCCCTTAGAGTGCATCCGCACCAGCCACAATTTCAGAAATTTCCTGAGTAATCGCAGCTTGTCTGGATTGGTTAAATTTAAGTGTTAGATTTTCAATGATGTCTTCCGCATTGTCTGTTGCGTTTTCCATCGCTAAGCGACGAGAGGCTTGTTCTGACGCTTTAGATGAAAGATACATGCGATAAATACTTGCGGATATCGTCATTGGAATCAATTGATTTAAGATTTCAGATCCTGAAGGTTCAAAGAGGGTTTCAACCATCATGGATGTGGATGTGGCTTGTGGAATACTGAATGGATACAGTTTCACTGCTTTAGGTTCAAAGGTGACACTGTTTACAAACTCCGAATACACCACATGGATGGAAGTCAGCTCTCCGTTTTGAATTTGATCATAAACATCACGCATCATATCATTGATTTGTGCTGTAGTCACCCCTTCTGAACTCATTGAGGTGATATCGTACCCACGACTGGAGGTGAATTGAATGCCTTTTTGACCAATCACAATGGTCTTCTTCACTGATTTAAGTTGTTTGAAGAGTTTAAGGGTATTGCCGTTGTAACCACCACATAATCCTAAGTCAGACGTAATGAGAATAACACAAGGTTGGGTGTCTTCTCTTTCATTAAGCCAAAAGACATCATCCACGGTTGAGCGAGATGCAATATCCGCCACCATACGAAGCAAGGCGTCCGCATAGTTTTTGTTTCGCTCAAGTAGGGCTTTTTGCTTTTGATATTTAGAAATCGCGATCAGTTCCATGGCTTGGGTAATCTTTTTAGTTGTTTGAAC
The DNA here is from genome assembly GCA_027449005.1 of Erysipelotrichaceae bacterium. Classification (GTDB taxonomy): domain Bacteria; phylum Bacillota_I; class Bacilli_A; order Erysipelotrichales; family Erysipelotrichaceae; genus UBA6182. Next base: position 2,367 of record DAIDML010000253.1, read on the forward strand.
TGAACGGATTCTACGCTTAATGGCTTGTTTACCCACAGGCATGGGTTAGTGACCTTTCATTTGATGAAAGAGGGTTACACAACGTTCACACGCTTGCATCATCGTGGTATGAAGTTCCTCTGAAATCATCTTCTTGGTTTCAATTTCTGACAAAACATGCGCATATTCATCTTTAAAGAAACTATGGAGTTGTGCTTCAAACTCAACCACTTCATCCACTTGGATGGTTTCTAAGAATTTATGTTTTGCACTGAAAAGACTCAATACCAGTAAACTTAGTGGCATTGGGCTGTATTGTTTCTGTTTAAGCAGTTGCATCAAGCGTGCGCCATGATCAATGATCTTCTTGGTTGCTGGATCAAGATCAGAACCAAATTGTGCGAACGCAATGAGTTCTTGGTACTGAGCTAATTCAAGTTTCAGTGAACCCGAGACTTGTTTCATGGCTTTAGTTTGAGCTGCTGAACCAACACGGGATACGGATAGACGGCTATCCACCGCTGGTCTTATCCCTGAGTTAAAGAGTTCAGTTTGTAAGAAAAGTTGTCCATCGGTAATGGAAATCACGTTTGTAGGAATATACGCTGAGATATCACCAGCTAAGGTTTCAATGATCGGTAAAGCAGTAAGAGAACCTCCACCATAATTGGAATTAAGCTTGGCAGCGCGCTCAAGTAAGCGAGAATGCAAGTAGAAAACATCTCCAGGATACGCTTCACGTCCTGGTGGACGACGAAGCAGTAAGGACATGGTACGGTAAGCGACCGCATGTTTGGATAAATCATCATAGATGATGAGAACATCTTTACCTTGTTCCATCCATTCTTCACCAATGGCACAACCTGTGTATGGTGCTAAGTATTGAAGTGGCGCCATTTCTGATGCGGTTGCGGAAACGACGGTTGTATAGTTCATCGCACCATGATTACGAAGTTTTTCCACAATCTGAGCCACCGTTGAAGCTTTTTGTCCAATCGCAACATAAATACAAATCACATTTTGATCTTTTTGATTGATGATGGTATCAATCGCAATGGCAGTTTTACCCGTCTGTCTATCACCAATAATCAACTCACGTTGTCCACGTCCAATCGGAATCATGGAGTCAATGATCTTTAATCCTGTTTGTAAAGGTTGATTCACCGATTGACGTGTCATAACCCCAGGAGCAACACGCTCAACGGGTCTAAACGTGTTGGATTGAATCGCTGGTCCACCATCAATGGCTTGACCTAAAGCATTCACCACACGACCTAATAAATCATCCCCAACATTAACCTCGACAATACGTCCACTGCGTTTAACTTCATCTCCTTCTTTAATCAGAGAATCTTGTCCAATCAATACCGCACCGACGTGATCTTCTTCTAAGTTAAGCACCATCCCAACCACATCATGAGGGAACATTAAAAGTTCTCCTGCCATGGCTTGAGATAATCCGTTAATCAGCGCAATACCATCCCCTACTTTAATGACGGTGCCCACGTCCTCTAGAACCAAGCGGGAATCATAGTTTTTAATTTGATCTTTTATTAAGGCACTTATTTCTTCTGGTCTAAGTTCCATGAGTCGTCCTTCTTTCTTGATTTAAATATGAGCGCAACTCATCAAGTTGCCCCTTCAAAGTGCCATCAAGGACAGCATCTTCCATTTCAATCTTATATCCTCCGATGAGTGAAGGTTCAACTTCATTACTGAGGATGATTTTCGCATTCCATTTCTGTGCTAAAGCATCACTTAATTTCTTCAAGGAAGCTTCATTCATAGGACGAGATGATTTCACAACACCGCGTTTGATGTTGAGATCTTTATCAAGTTTTTGAATGACTTCTTCACAGATCATTAAGATTTGATTGGTTCTTTTTTTATCAATACTGACATAAAGAAAACGAACCACATAGGGATGAAATGAAGATAAGGTGGATTCAATGAGTGCCTTCTTTTCAGTAAGACTAATTTGAGGTGCACTCAAAAACTCATCGAGAGACGATGTTTTAATAATGGTATGAAGCGTTTGAAACTGTTCATGAAACGTTTCAAGAAGTTGTGTTTCATGAGCAAGTTCAACCAAAGCAGTAGCATAACGTTTCGCAATCGTACTCACGATTTAAGAACATCCTTCACATAAGCTTCAAGTAAAGCTTCATCAGCTTTGCTGTCAACCATATTTTTAAGTAATTTCTCACTGGCAAGTAAAGCCACATCCACGATTTCTTTTTGAACATCACTCATCATTGAAGCACGTTCTGCTTCAATTTGTTGACGAGCGGATTCAAGTTTAAAGGCTACTTCTTGTTTTGCTTCATTCAAGTAATCTTCTTTGAGTCGCTTCCCTTCATTGGTTCCACGCTCAATAATCCGTGATGCTTCGTGAGCAGCACGTTGTAATTGTTCTTTGGATTCATCCAAAGTAATTTGGGCTTCATCATTTGCTTGTTTCGCATCAAGAAGTTGTTGTTGAAGAAACTCAGCTCTTTGATTAAGGTAGTTACTCACTGTATCCCATAAATATTTACGGAACAAGTAAAATAACACCCCCGTCGCGGCAAGTTGCACCAACATCGTTCTCAAGTCAGGAAACAATTTGCCCATGATATCAACATTGATCATGTGCATCCTCCTTCTTTGAGTACAACTTAGTTAAATACGAATAAAAGTAAGAATGAAATCAATAGACCATAAATAGCAGCTGTTTCCGCAATCGCAGCTCCTAAAATAAGCATGGAACGAATTTTAGATTCAGCTTCTGGGTTACGACCAACAGCTTCAACTGCTTTACCTGCTGCATAACCTTGACCAATACCAGTCATAGTACCTGTAAGTACCGCAATACCTGCGCCAATAGCGACTAATCCACGTGCAATATCCATATTCAATTGTTCTCCTTTTAATTTGTGGTTTCTGGTTCTGATGGAACAATTGAATATGGATATTGCACGTGGATTAGTCGCTATTGGCGCAGGTATTGCGGTACTTACAGGTACTAT
>DAIDML010000254.1 GCA_027449005.1 Erysipelotrichaceae bacterium
GACTGGAAGGAAGTAAATGACACGGAAAGTGGTTCTAAATTTAAAGTTACCATTCAATAAAATAGCTAAGATAAATACGTCAATCGCTTCCTACAAGCACCTGTTTATTCAAGTCAATTCTTAATTCAAACCGATACAGTACCATTCTTACAAATGGTCATTAACAATTCTATGGACATGTTTGCTCCATACTCTAACTTTTCTTTCTACACACAAAGTGATGTGTTACGTATGATTGACTACAATCTATCACCATCCTTTGTGTTAACGCATGAACCTTCTTATCAACTTTCTTTGACTAATTCAGCTCGATTCTATTCAACTGAATACAAAGAATACAAAGATTTAATTCAAGACATCTATGGACAAGTGAACTCAGTGCTTTCAGAAGTTGTCAATGCACGATGGATTGATCGTCAAGTGGTGGAGAACGGGGTCATCAAGAATGTTTACGACAACGGTAAAATGGTGATGATTAACTACACCAATCAAGACATTATCTTTAATGGAACGGTGATTGCACCTTTAAGTGCAATTGTGATGGAGGTAGAGTAATGAAAACGAAAAAGAATAAACCAAGTCGTTACTTCCAAAAGCAACAGAACCGTTTAGGATACCTCTTCTTTGCACCATGGTTAATTGGGTTTCTTATCTTTACTTTGTTTCCTTTCATTTACACCGTTTACTTAAGTTTCCATCGTGTGAATCTTAATGTCTTAGGATGGACAACCACATTCAATGGAATCGATAACTATGTGAGTGCATTACTGCGTAATCCTGATTTCACTCCGGCCTTAGTTCAATTCTTTATTACAGAACTTATCTATGTGCCAACGATCCTCATTATTTCATTTATCTTAGCTATTTTATTGAATGGTAACTTTAAATTTAGAACCACTTTCCGTGTCATTTACTTCCTTCCAGTCATCGTTATTTCAGGTTCTGTCATGAATCAGTTAATGAGTTCGGGAAATGTTCAAATTGGGAATGTTCAAAACATCTTCGTGTATCAAATCATTGAATCTTATAGCCGTGAACTGGCAGAGGTCATCGTCTTCTTATTCAATAACTTCGCGCTTGTCTTATGGTTTACAGGGATTCCCATTGTCTTATTCTTAAGTGGACTTCAGAAGATCAACACCAACCTTTATGAAGCAGCTCAAATTGATGGAGCAACTTCATGGCAAATCTTATGGAAGATTACCATGCCTATTATTCGTCCTATTGTCTTGGTGGCTGCTGTATTCACAGTCGTGTCTCTTGGGATGTTTCCAATCAATCCCGTTTATGGCATGATTCAAAATGCCATCTTTGATACTGTGGGTGGTTTAGGGGTAGCTTCGTCTTACGCTTGGATTTACAGTTTAACGATCTTAATTCTCATTGGTATGATCTACTTTGTGTTAAGAGATAATTCAAAAGAAGTGTATGTGGTGGATGAGCGTAAGGCACAAGCTGAAAAAGAAGCTAAACGCATTGCACGCATGAATCGACAAAATCCATTGAAGAAGATGTTCAATAGAAAGGCAGGGTAATCCATGACAACCAAGAAACAAAAATTTGTTTGGGCTGAAAGTGATCTTAGACATAAACTTTTAGGAAGTCACATGACGGATGGATGGATTTATCGCTCTGCTGTCTATGTGTTGCTTATTGCGATTGCCTATGTCTTTCTATATCCACTACTTCGCATGTTGTCGATGACCTTCATGTCCAGTGCTGATTTGATTAATCCTGAAATTGATTGGGTTCCTCAAAACTGGTCGTTCACTAACTTAAGAGTGGCTTGGTCTGTCATGGATATGCCAGGAACCATCTTAAACTCATTATGGTATTCTGGTACCTTATCCTTAGCCCAAACCTTTGTGGCTGCGATTTGCATCGAGTCATCCATTTTATCAAATGTCGATTGGAAACGGTCAATTGTTTTATGAACTTCTGAATTGTTGTTTGATGTTTCACTGATGAGAATCGACATCATGCCCTCTACTGTCAATGAATCAAAGCCTAAACTAGCCAATCGACCACTTTGTTCAAGTAACCATCTCGCACTCACTGATGGACGTGCATAACCAAAATTGGATATAGGCATCACATCACGAAGTCGATATTCTAGATACCAACCATTCATGTGCTTTGCTGCCGTATTAAAGTAATTCACTTGTTCACGATTGATAGTGACATAATCTTGAACTGGTGATAAATCGAATCCTAAGTCTTTAGCTTTCTGAATGAGTGAGCGATAGTCATTGCGAGATCCTATGGCTCCCTTTAAGGAAACACGACCAGGATGACCATTGGTGATCCCACCTTTTTGCCAACCAAGCAGTCCACTACTCACATTATTGATGCCTAAAGCCTTCACGTCATCAAGGATAGAACCCACTTGATTGGCGGTTGTTACGATGACATCCTCAACCCCAAAGACACTGCGTTTAATGTCTGACATCACAAAGTCTAAGCGAATTGGAATCTCTTCATGACTAATGGTGGAAGGTAATTGATCATTTTCAAGAAGATGTTGACGATACTTCAATGCCATACCGACATAGTCAGCCGGAAAACCATCTTCACTACCATCATTAGCCAAGAAATCATAACGCATTGAGATATCAAAGGAATTGCGATTTTCCATTAACGTAAAGTAACCATCCCCTTGTTTGTTGTAAACTTGGTGGAATAATTTATTGATTTCAAATCGTGGATACGCAAAGGTATAGTTAGTGAGGTTTTCTTCTGGAGAGACAATAATGTTCATGTATTCTCCACCTTGAAGTGCATAGGATACAAACGCTGCTTGACGATTACCATGAGCAATCCCAAACACAGGCATCATTGGTGACTTCACAGGTAAGTATGAACTTTCCCAACCATAGTAGTAATCCGCTTCAGTTAAATCTTCACCATACACATTCCCTACATAGGAAGTGAGATTGGTATTTCGGTCAACAAATCGAATAAGAGCTCCTGGTCCATCAGGAACAAGAACATACCCGTCTAATGGTGGATTTGGAACAATACGTCGATAGGATTGCTGATCAGGATCCCAATAGGCTTTTGCACCACCTGAAGCTCCTAAGAAAGGAGTTAGCATGATGGCTGCTAAGGAATCAATCCCTCCACCACCTACTTCATCAGGACGAATGTCATATCGAATACCTTCATCATCAAAATGAATGTGAAGTTTAATTTGGATATTTAAATTAGTGAAGTCAATATCTAAGCGACGATGTGAAGGATCATCATTGACTGTTGCCAACTTAGATGTTACTCCAGAATCAGATGCACTGGATAAACGACGAATAGAAGAAGAGACATCATAGTATTCAATGGTAAGTAAAGAATTAGCAATCCCTGTATAGGTTGTATTTAAACGATCTTCCAGTGGATCACAGTTGACTTTCTCTTCATCTGGAACTAAATTACACGCTTCTTCAAGATAACGATTGAACTCAATATCAAGTCCTGTTTTCCACAAATAACCATTACGTTTGTCTTTGATGGCGATAATATCACGATCTTCACGATAGTAATACGCTAAGTTGTTTGTCTCATATAACAATTCAAATTCATCAGGCTGCAAATCATCATAGGTAATGGATTCTGGAGGTAAACTTGTGTCTTGAGGTGTAGGAATATACAGTGAAGCCATAATGGTGGAAACAGATAAGATAAGGCCTATAATCGCAAGTAACAGTTTTTTAATTGAAGACATTACGTATCACCTCCTTAAAGATGGCTTCGAAGAACATATACACTTGTTCAGTCATGATAATCACAATAAGTAAGATTAAGGCAATGACTAACATAAATACAATGGTTAAGACAATGCTTCGTAACGACTCTCTAACAGTGTAGTTATGTACTTCTTGAATTCCTAAGTAGAGATTCAATCCGGTCCATATAACTGCACCTTGACCCACAATTTGAAGTAAGAAGGTTTCATTGTAAGTTAAAACATAACTTAATCCAATAATCACGACATAAGCAATCATGATTGGAGCTAAACTATATGCCACCATCTTCACAAGTTGAAGGAAACTACCTTCACCATCATTAATGGAAGAAACTAAGAAGTTACATAAAATAGCTAGGAAGAATATTGAGAAGAACCCAACCACGATGGATTGTAGATCAATGTCTTCGATGGCCACCATTTGATAGATGAACCCTTTTCCTAAGAGATACCATAGGAAGATACTGAAGAAGAGCGCAAAGATGATGAGAGCTCCTTTAACTGATCCTTTCTGCCCTGTTTTTAAGTCATAGAAGGAATCAATAGGATGTCTTAGGAAGGCAAACATGAAGAGAACATCACTTACAATCTTAATGGAAGCTACCTTATGCAAGAATTTCTTGACCGGTTTTAATACATCATGTTTACGACGCCATTTTTTCGTCACTGCCATCACTAGCGAGAAACCGATCAATCCAGAAAGGATATATCCTAAATTGGATTGTAACCAACTGTTTCTTACTTCCCAAAACGCTTGAGAGTAATAGAATCGATTACCTGCAATTTCAAAATGAAACATAGCATCTTCATATTGTTGGGTGTACATGTAGTTCATCCCAATACCATTGTGTGCTAATACAGACATTTGGTTGAGTCTTAGTACCCCATCCCACAAAACAGTAGCGCCTTCATATTCACCTTGATTGAATAAATCAATCGCACTGTAGATTTGAGTTGCATACTCTGTAGGTTCAAAGGATTGTATGAACGATTTCTCACTATCAAGTACCCACAGTTGACCTTGTGAATCAACAGATATAGATGAGATTGAACTGAACAATCCCGCAATATCGTAATTACCATAAGCTGATCCAAAACTGAAAATGTATTGTCCATCATTGGTGTAGACAAAGATCAAACCTTGTTTAGATGCGGCGTAAATGATGCCTTTATTGTCGGTGGTTAAGTCAATTAAGTCGTTTGGACCCCATGTATACTGATTAGCAAACATGTTTTGTCCAGCAGTATTATGCTTCTTAACCCCATGCATGTTTGTGCCCATCGTAGTGGTGTACACAATGCCCTTAGAATCAAGATAGACGTTTGTAAAGGTTGTAGGAACACGCCCCAATAACAACGCTTTTTGTGCTTCCGTAAAGAAGATGTCTTGAAGGATTTGTGTAAAGCTTAAGTTCACTCTATTCGAAGTAAAGTATCCTAAGAACTCACCCGAATTTGATAATTGAATGACCCCATTATAAACTCCTTCAGAAACAATATACATGTTGCGTCGATTATCTACCGCAACCTTAAAAGGCTTATACGTTGTATCCGCAAAGGAAGCCGTTGTTGGACGATCAAAGAACTCAATGAGCTCACCACTTCGATTAAAACGAAACACCACAGCAGCACTTGGATCTGCGACATAGATATCACCATCAGTCGCTAAAGTAACCCCTGTTGGAGTTCTCATGTCCGGATGCTTTATGATTTGAACAATTGTGTCATTCTTTGTGTCATATTGTACAATTCGTGCATTATCACGATCCGCAATGAATAAATGATCATTCTCATCCATCACAGAATCTTGAGGAGAAGATAGTCCTAGATTAGTTAATGTTCGTTTTGGTAAATACGCATCTTGAGTCCATACAATTTCATACTTCGCATTAAGTGTGCGTGTTCTGGAAGTGGCAGAGGTCGCAAAAATTGATGAGACGCTTAAAGTTAGTAAGAGGAGAAGGAAACCTAGTTTAATAATTTTTTTCATAGTTCCTCCTTACTTCATTCCTGAATGGCTCATGGTGTTCATGACCTTGGATTGTAAAAGAATAAAGATGAGTAAGTTAGGAAGAAACATGATTAACCCTGCTGCTGCAGCCATCCCTACACCCGCAATGGAGTTGGAAGCGTTGGTAAGAGAGCTTAAGTAAAAAGCAAAGTTTTTAAGTGTTTCATTCGTAATGTATAAACTGGAAGCTTCAGTCGCATTCCATGATACTTGGAAGGTTAAAATTCCTACGGTTGCTAACGCAGGTCTGACTAGTGGAATAACGATTTTATTGAGGATTTGCCAATCATTAGCTCCATCCAGTCGAGCAGCTTCAATAACTGCATCTGGCACTTGGTCCATGAACTGCTTAACCAAGAATAATCCTACTGGCATAGCCAATGCTGGCAAGATGTGTGCTAGAAAGTTATCCGTTAATCCTGTTTGCTTAATGATGAGATAGCGTGGAATTGCCACTGCAATTGGCACAAACATTAACGCTAATTGATTAACACTGAATAACCAGTTTTTTGCCTTGAAGGTTTTCTTTGATAAAACATAACCTGCACCAGCTGTCACCATGATGGTTAAAAATACTGTCAGTGATGTCGCTACAATCGAGTTGAATAAATAACGTGTCATAGGAACCCCAGTTGTTGAGGAAGTTCGCCATAAATCACTGAAATTTTGAAAGGTTGGTTTAATCACAAAGAAGCGTGGTGGAAACATAAATAATTCATCTAGTGGCTTGAATGCTTGGTTGATAATGTACACAACGGGAAGCACCATGAATAAAGCCATTGGTATAAGGAAAAAATAAAATTTAAGTTGAGATTTATCAAATCGTTTAGGATTGATTTTTGTACCTTGAAATGCCATTATTTCCCCTCCTATCGATCCGAGAATAGGCGATATGCCAATTTTGAGAAACCCCACACCATAAGGAGTAAAGCCACTGAAATTGCGGCCGCATAGCCCATTTCATAACGTTGAAATCCATAGTCTTCAATATGGTTAATAATGAGTTGTCCTGCATATTGTGGGGTTGGATTTGAACCAGATAAGGCAACTCCAATCCAACCACTGTTAAATGCGCCTACAATCGCCATAACGGCACCAAACAGCATTTGAGAATGCATGGATGGAATGGTAATATAGATTACTTCTTGAAATTTGTTCTTAATCCCATCGATGTAAGCTGCTTCATACAATTCTTCATTGGTGTTAATGATCCCCGCAAGCATTGCTAAGAAACCAATCCCCATTCCACTCCATAAACCAACCACAATCATGATATTCATTAAGAAAGCTGGGTCTTGAAGAAACTGAATGGGTTTAGTGATCCAACCCCATTGAATGAGTAATGCGTTAATGTAACCTGCCTCATTTCCAGAAAACAATGTTCGCCATACAACCGCAATGAAGACTCCCCCAACCATGGAAGGAGTATAAATCGCTAAGGCTAAAATGGTACGTGGTTTGACTTGAATTTGAGCAAGCATCCAAGCTAAGAAGAATGAAAGGAAATACCCTCCAGGACCCACAATAAGTGAATACTTGAAGGTGTTAGGTAAAACATACTTTAAGAAGATTTCATCTTGTGTTAATAAGGTAATGTAGTTTAGTAACCCTTGAAATTCAGGTAACTGAATGGAGTTGAAATACGTTAGTGATAAACCAATCGCAAAAGCGACAGGAATAGCCACAAACAATGAAAACATCAATGCATAGGGAAGCAATAACCAAAAAATGGCTAACCATTCACCCAACGTGCCGTTTTCTTTCTTGCGAGCAAGTTGATTCATGAGTTGTCTTGCTTGGGTCATGTTAGTTTCCTCTCGCTTTCTCAATTTGTTCACTAATCCAATTCACATCGTACACTTTATACTC
>DAIDML010000255.1 GCA_027449005.1 Erysipelotrichaceae bacterium
ATTTTACCTGTGATTGTGGAGATCAATCTAGACTAATATGAGAAAATCACGTTCAAGACAAGCTCATCAACAACGCATTATTCGAGTTCTCAATGGACTTGCTTTAAGTGCGATTATTTTATTGGGACTTTTTAAAACAGGGCCAGTAGGAGAATTCATTGATGTTGCTTTCATGTTTCTGTTTGGTGGATCTAGAGTCTTAACATATTTAATTTTATTTACGTTATTGCCTCTAATCACCATCACTCATCCTTTTAAATACGTGAGAAAATCACTCGTATTGCCCATCTTTGGCTTTTACATCACCTTACTCATGGCCTTAACTTTACAGTGGTCAGATGGACTGATAGGAACAGAACTGTTCTCTTCCTTCATGTCACGCATTGCCAGTTTTTCAAGTGTAAATGAATACGCCTATGGTGGTATCTTGATTGTTGCGATTACATCATTGTTAACGGGCTTAATCGATGTGTTAGGAACATGGATAATCTTATCATTACTGTTTTTAGCTTCATTGTATGTGATAGTAATCACTTATGTTGCTCCTAATGCGTCCATACTAAACCTTTTTAAACCCAAAGTGCGTCGCTCTTCTGTGAAGAAGCAACCTGTCATCACTTTGTTTGATGAACCAGTTCAACCTGAACCTAAGAAGAGCATGTTCTTGTCTGTGGACGAAGGTAAAGGTAAAGATCATCATCCAGAACCTGTGGTTCATGCGAACCCACAGCCTGAAATTAAAACACAATCTGCAGGCACTTTATCATCCTTCACGCATTATGTATTGCCTTCATTAGCCCTACTTGATGTTCCTCAATCACGCAAAAGCAATCAAATCAATGCCCATGCGGCAGGGGTTAAAGGCAAAAAATTAATTGAGATTCTTGAGCAATTTCAAATCCCTGCAGAACTTGTTCAAACCTACATTGGTCCATCAGTGACAAAATTTGAAGTTAGACCTGATTCATCGATTAAGATTTCTAAGATTGCTGCCTTAGCGGACAACATAAAAATGGAACTTCAAGCCAAAGATATTCGTATTGAAGCACCGATTCCAGGTAAGAATGCGGTAGGAGTAGAGATTCCTAACGTTGAGATGAGCATGGTTAGGCTCATTGAACTGATGAGAACCATCCCAAAAGAAAAAGAAAACAAAAAGCTTTTGTTCTTATTAGGCAAAGATTTAATGGGTAAAACCATTGTAGGTGAGCTTGATAAAATGCCTCACTTGCTCATTGCGGGAGCTACGGGTAGTGGTAAATCTGTGTGTGTGAACTCACTGATTTCCACACTGCTTTTACGTACAAGCCCACATGAGGTTAAACTGCTTTTAGTGGATCCTAAAAAGGTGGAATTCACTGCCTTTCATGATATCCCACACTTAATCGCGCCTGTGATTTCCGATGCTGCACAAGCTTCTAAAGCGTTAAAGACAGTGGTTGCGCTCATGGAAAATCGTTATGAAGTGTTTGCGACCGTAGGGGTAAGAAACATAGCGTCTTACAATGAAAAAGTATTGGCTTATCCTGAAGATCATCTTTCCATTATGCCTTACATCGTGGTTATTGTGGATGAGTTAGCTGATCTAATGATGGTGGCAGGTAAAGAAGTAGAATCATCAATTCAAAGAATTACTCAACTTGCCCGTGCCGCTGGTATTCACTTGGTGGTCGCCACACAACGTCCAAGCACCGATGTCATTACTGGCATCATTAAAGCCAACATTCCCTCACGTATTGCCTTTGCGGTTTCCTCAAGTATTGATTCACGTACCATTTTAGATTTTGGTGGAGCTGAAAAACTATTGGGTAATGGGGATATGTTGTATATGCCAATAGGGGAAACAGCTAATATTCGTGTTCAAGGGGTGTTTGTCAGTGATGATGAAGTGAATAAGATCGCTCAAGCCGCCAAAGCTCAAGGTAAACCGATGTATGATGATGC
>DAIDML010000256.1 GCA_027449005.1 Erysipelotrichaceae bacterium
CATATTGGTATTCTACGTTTCACAAACAGAAGAGAAAATCGCTGGGGTTTAGGCGTTTTCTTGTTTTCATTTTTGTTGTCGTACTATTTTTTCTTTTTTATTGATGATGATTTATTCGCAAGATCGCTAATTATTAATGCAGCGTTATCAATCATGGCTTTAACAACTTCGTTTTCATTGTATACATACAAAGATAAATTTACATCGTTGGCAAGTGTTTATACTGCCACTATATTTCTTATTCACGGTTTATTCTTTGGGTTTCGTTTTCTATGGACACTTTCAATCCCTGTGATTCAAACGTATACCGATTACTTGTCAGTCTTGAATGCAGGGTTTCTTATCCCTACCATCACCACAACACTATGGACGTTTGGGTATATATTGATGATTAATCAACGTCTAAACATCGAAAGTCAATTGGCTAAAGAAAAGATGCAGTTGGTGTTCGATACTAGTCCTGATGCAGCCATCATCTCGCGATTAAGTGATGGATGCATTGTTGATGTGAATGAAAACTTTACGATATTAACCGGATATCGCAAAGATGACATCATTAATGAGTCAGTTCAGTCCATCATTGGATGGAAAAATGAAAGTGATCAACACCGTTTTCTAGAAGAACTCAATCAGCACCACTTGATTGAAAACATGGAATTCATCTTTCATCGTCAAGATCAAAAAGAGTACTTTGGTTCAATCTCAGCAAGAATCATACAAATTGAGTCTGTTCCTCATATTGTGAGTGTTCTTAGAGACATCACTCAACGAAAAGAAGCTGAGGTTGCTTTGATTGAAAGTGAAGAACAATACCGCTCCATTCTCAATGCATCACCAGATGATATTACCATTACGGATTTAGAAGGAAACATTCTTATGATTTCTCCAGCCGCTAAGAGAATGTTTGGGTTTGATATGAATTTTGATTCCTTTGTGGGGATGAAACTGCTTGATTTTCTTGTTCCAACGGATGTTGAACGAGCCAAAAGAAACATAAGATTGATTTTCGAAGAAGGACCTATTCGACCTAATGAGTATCGTGCTATTCGCAAAGATCACAGTGTTTTTGATATTGAAGTGAACAGTGGTTTAATTCGTAATGCGGTTGGTGAACCAATAAAAATGGTGTTTATCATACGTGATATTACAGAAAGAAAATCCGCTGAAATGAAAATCAACGAGTTGGTGCATCAACTTGAGATGGAGAAAAACATAGCTCAAGTGAACTCTGTGACGGATAGTTTAACTGGATTATCCAATCGGCGTTATTTTGATGAAACCATCAAGAACGAGTTTTATCGATTAAAACGATCAGGAGCATCATTATCTCTAATCATGATTGATGTGGATCATTTTAAGAACTTTAATGATCATTATGGCCATGTGGCGGGAGATCATTGTTTAATTCGAATTGGGACTTTATTAAAAACCATCGTGAATCGTGCACCAGATGTTGTTGCACGTTATGGTGGTGAAGAATTTGTGGTTATTTTGCCAGAAACAGAATCGCTTGGAGCAAGACTCATTGCCAATCGTATTCGACTTGGGGTAGAAGAGTTGAATATTCCTCATGTGCTTTCAGACACGGCAGATCATATCACGATTAGTTGTGGTGTTATTAGCATCAAACCAAAGGAATTGATGTCTCCAATTCAAGTGGTTTCACTTGCTGATGAAGCATTGTATCGAGCCAAACATCAAGGTCGAAATCAAATTGTAGTGCTCAATGAAGAATCAACGTTATTTAGTATGATGGATTCAGAAAACGTACCAAATTCATCAAGTTAAATCTAACATAAGGTTTAGAATAATGATTAAAGAAACAAAATCAATGAAAGAGCATGTATGAAATTATCTAATCAACAACTTAAAGATGTGTATTATGGAGCTTATCGCATAGAAGAAACAGAAGACGGATACTTAAAATCATATCAGTATACCCATGATCAAATGAATTATGTCAAAGGATTAAGTGACTTTTGGTTCGATCGTTGTGATGCTTCCAATGGTAAAACGTTAGAGTTTTCTACCACCTCAACCTACTTTTTTTTGAGTACAAAATCGCATGGATAGGATCAGAAGATACCATAGAAATGGCTGTGGATGGACTAATTCATAAGGTGGTTTATCTTAAGGATATTC
>DAIDML010000257.1 GCA_027449005.1 Erysipelotrichaceae bacterium
GATCATGGTGTTTGCACTGTTGACCAATCAAAAGAAGTCCATTTCATCCAAACAAGCCATGAGAAATACTGTCCAAACTTCTCCGTATTATCCTGCATGGATTGCTAAGACCACTCAAGATTTAGTGGCCATGAAACATGCGATTCATATTGAAGATTTAAAAAGCATTGGAGAGCTTACACAATCTTCAGCCTTAGCCATGCATGCAAGCATGCTAGCAACGATACCTCCAACCTTATACTTAACACCACAATCCATGGACCTCATTCATGCGATCATGGACTTGCAAACACAAGGTGAGTTTGCCTATCCTACCATGGATGCTGGCATGCATGTTAAGGTCTTAACCAATCAAGCCTCAATAGGTTGGAAGGAATAAAGATTAAACCAACACAAAGTGAAAGACATTGTGGTGACTCATCCAGCGAAAGGAGCACACATCCTCTATGAACAATAAATACACCGCTTTTGCACCAGGTAAAGTGTACTTTGGAGGTGAATATGCGGTAGTCAGTGGACAAAGCAGTGCCATTATCTTCAATACTAAAGTGGGGGTGACCACCACCTTTACTCCTGAAGAAAAATGGCGAATCACTTCCACTCAACAAAGTGAAGGGTATGAATGCATTTAACATTTAGGTTTAATCTTTATTCCTTCCAACCTATTGATTCAAGATGCCATAAATGTGGTACAACGTTATGCTCAACAACAAAACATTCCATGCCTATGGGGTCATTTGCACATTGAAAGTTCATTGGACTATAACACCACAACCAAATACGGATTAGGCTCCAGTGGCGCAGTGTGTGTTAGTATCATCAAAGTATTAACGCAAGCCTATGGTTTTGAATTATCACCACTAGAAATCTATAAATTGGCCGTTCTTTCTCAACTCGAGCATTTTTCTCATTCATCATATGGGGATGTGGCTGTCAGTGCCTATAACACTTGGATTGTGTATCACAAATACGATGATACCTGGTTGTATCAGCATATCCACAAAGACATTGATTGGTTACTTCACCATGTGTGGCCTCATTTAACCATTGAAACCATTAAAGAACATGCTTTCCCAATGTCACTTGTCTTCACTAATGCCGCCGCTGATTCACAAACTATGGTGAAAGCCATGAAGCAACACCAAATCAAATCCTATTACTCCTTGTTCATTGAATCCACTAAAAACAGTATTGATCCATTGTCCAAAGCCATGGATCAAGATTGCATGAGTAATGTGATCAAACATACCAAATCCTTATCACGAGCCTTGGACATGTTGCAACGAAATGCAAAGATCACCATTAAAACAGAAACCATGGAACATATTGCTTCTTTGATTGAACCCTTCAATGGATTCATCAAAGTTTCTGGTGCCGGTGGTGGAGACTGTGTCTGGTGTCTTTATCCTGATATCCTAAGCCAACAAATGGGAAATGATGTCCTGATTCAAGAGGGGTATACCCTTCTTGATGAGTTAGTCTTTTCCAAAAAGGAGGTATCATGAGTCAAAGAAAAGATGATCATATTGCCCATGCTTTAGCTCAAGATCAAAAACACAATGATTTTGATAAGATGAGGTTTGTCCATACGTCTATTCCTAAGACATCCATGGCTCAGATTGATCTATCAACCACACTAGGACCCTTTAAACTTTCCACCCCATTCTTCATCAATGCGATGACAGGGGGGAGTGAACAAAGCAAACTCATCAATGAAAAACTAGCCCACGTCGCTAAAGCTTGTGATTTGGTGATGGCTACAGGTTCTGTGTCCATTGCGCTTAAAGATCCTTCTTTAGCTGATTCTTTTACAATACTCAAAAAAATTCATCCTAAAGGACTGCGTTTTGCGAATGTAGGAGCAGGAAATCGCAGTGAGCAAGTGAACGCAGCCATTGATCTAGTTCAAGCCAGTGCCTGTCAAATTCATGTGAATGCACTTCAAGAAATGGTCATGCCTGAAGGAGATAAAGATTTTTCTTCATGGTGGAATGATTTAGATGATTGCATTGCACATTCTAAAGCACCACTCATTGTTAAAGAAGTAGGGTTTGGCATGAGTCCATCCACCATCCGACAACTTGCTCAAAGAGGCATCACCATGATTGATGTCAGTGGGCAAGGAGGAACTGATTTTGCTTGGATTGAAAATCAACGACGAAATCATCCTTTAGCTTTCTTCAATGGTTGGGGTCATTCCACCTTAGAAAGTCTGCTCAGTGTCAAAGATGACGACAATGTCGATCTTATTGCCAGTGGAGGTATTCGACATGCGATGGACATCGCAAAGGCACTCGCGGCAGGAGCGAAAGCAGCGGGATTATCTTCATATTTCTTAAAA
>DAIDML010000258.1 GCA_027449005.1 Erysipelotrichaceae bacterium
GTTAATAATCCTAGCCTTAATGTTATTAAACGTTACACGCCCAATGTTGAATTTTCACTCTCTCATAATAATGAGAATGTCTTAATTGAAAATGATGTATTTTGTCTTCACTTTAATCCAAATGAGCCACCCTATCAAAATCTAAGGGTGGATATTAAGGGATATGATCTACCATATATCCATGGACAAAAACTTAAACGTAATCTCAAAGGAACTGCTCGTACCTTAGATCAAGTGAATGGACGTTTAAATCTCAATGATGGGTATTTTTCATTGGATGGATATGCAATCATTGATGATCATGATACCCCAATTTTTGAGCAGGATGGAAATATTAAAGAAAGGAAATTATCACACACCGATTTCATATTCATTGCAGGAAGAAATGAGTTCAAGGAAGTTCATCAAGAGCTCATTACTTTCTTAGGTCGTGTTCCAAAATTTCCGCGCTTTGTATTAGGTAATTGGTGGAGTAAGTATTGGAATTATGCAGACTATGAATTGCTTGATGTCGTCGATCAATTTAAGAAGTTGAATATTCCTCTTTCAGTATGTATTGTGGATATGGACTGGCATCTTACCGATTTACCTGGTCATGATTATTGGTATGGATGGACAGGATACACAGTTAATCCAACTTATTTTCCTGATTTCAAAGATTTTATTAGCCAATTGCATTCACAATCTATTCGTACTTCTGTGAACTTACATCCTGCCTTAGGAATCCGTCCTCATGAAGTTCAATACAAAAAGTTTTGTGAGTGGATGAATATTGATCCTTCTATGAAACAAACTATCCCTTTTGCGATTGATGATCCTCACTTTAGACAAGGCTATTTCGAGATTTTGCATCATCCATACGAAGAGCAAGGTGTTGATTTTTGGTGGATTGATTGGCAACAAGGCACAACCTCTAACACACAAGGAGTGGATCCTTTGTTTGCTCTTAATCATTTCCATTCTTTAGATATTGCTCGAAACGGTCAACGACCTTTTACGTTTTCAAGATGGACTAAGCAAGGGGGTCATCGTACTCCTATTGGATTTTCGGGAGATACTGTGTCTACGTGGGATTCCTTGGCTTTTCAACCATATTTTACAGCAACATCCGCTAATGTGAACTTTAGTTGGTGGAGTCATGACATTGGTGGCCACTATCAAGGAAATGAAGAACCTGAACTACTTACACGATGGGTTCAATTTGGCGTTTTCAGTCCGATTTTGCGCCTTCATTCCTCTAAAAATGAACTAGCTGTCCGCGAGCCATGGCTCATGGGACAACCACATCAACAAGTGATTGCGGAAATGATGCGTCTTCGAGTTCGTCTTATTCCATATTTTTACACAGGATTGCATCTCAACAGTATCCAAGGGATTCCTTTCTTGACACCTCTTTACTATGATTATCCGCTTGATCCTCAAACTTATAAAGCAAAGAACACATATCTCTTAGGGTCTTCTTTGTTAGTTTCACCTGTTATTACGCCGATAGTTTCGAAACTTAATCGGGCTAAAACGAAAGTTTACTTACCGAAAGGTCAGTGGATACATTTTTTCACCAACATTGAATATCAAGGTGGACGCTGGATTGATTGTTACAGTCCAATAGAGCATCTACCAGTGTTTGTTCGTAAAGGAAGTATTCTTCCTTTAGCGATGTGGGAGAGTCAAGATGATGTATGTGATAATCCGAAAACCTTATTAGTTAAAGTGTACCCTGATGAGAGCGCTTCTTATACATTGATAGAAGATGATAATGAAACACAAGCATATCTTATGAATGATATTTTCAAGATTGAAATCACGTATAATTATGGTGCGCTGAGCATTAAGCCAGACACAAAAATGCAACACTACTGTCCACAACAACGAAACTATCATATTGAAATCATAGGCTATCATGTGCAAGGAAATTTTAAATCAGTTAACTCGAAGGATGGAACATTTATCGAACTTCAATGTGTGGATTGCACTTCAACCGTCATTTTAACGTTTGATAAAGTGGATTGTGTCGATCAAAAAGCTTTAATAAGGAATCAACTCAAATTTGCATTAGCGAATGTGAGAGCAAATGTTGATCAAAAAAGAGAATTGTTAGATGCATTTGATACTGGAAAAATGAAAAAAGTCCTGAAAGATATGACACTTGATGTCGAAATCATTGAGTTAGTTAAATCGATCATTAACACAAAAGTGACATCAACTTAACTCTCTAATCCTAAAAGAAGGCATTGTTAGATTTTGGAATATGGAGTCAATGAGCTGTTTATGTGTATTGGTGACTTTAGCGCAAAGAAGTCATGATATTAAGTTTGCTCATCATTTTTCAAAAAATAATCGAAATGGTTGATGCAAGAACTGTTTTCTTCAGCAGCTCACGTTGATGAGCTGTTTATATGAAGAATAATGATTTGAGTCATTTTGTGTTTTAAAAAAGTGCAAGAAAAATTCTTTGATGTGATTTTCATTAGGGTAAATTTGTAATAGTGTGACAGACCTAATATAATATAGAATATAAATCACAGAAAATTCTTGATGGTTCTAGGGGGGAACATGGACAAAGTTACTAAGTGGAAAAGAATTACAATTTACTTATTTGCATTCTTGTACTTGACAGATTTCATTATGGGCACTATCAATACAAGTTATTCAGCTGATAAAAGTAAAAGTACGTCAATTGTTTTTGTTGGTTTTTTTGGATATTCTCTTTTTAAACAGTTTTATTTGTATAAAGAACGTAGCGATGAATTTTCAAAGATGATTGTTGTAATTTCAGTGATTGTGCTTGCGCTAAGCCTTTTCAATATTAGTAGTAATTTCACTGCATTCTTCAGTAGAATATAGTCTTTTATTGAAAAAATTGGAGAGGGGGGTGCGGATGAAAACTTGGACATATACTATGCAATACGAAGCTGCAACCGAGATTGCATTGGACTGCATTTTAGTTTAAGTGTTATTCTTTCATAATTATACCAATTCAAATACTGATTAATATAGTTTTTAAATAGTTCCATTGTGAATGTAGAAAAATCACGAGCATAGAAGCACTCATTTTTCATTCTACCAAAAAATCCTTCACATGCAGAATTATCTGCAGTGCATCCTTCTTTTGACATGGATCGTGTAAGTCCATATCTTTCCGTT
>DAIDML010000259.1 GCA_027449005.1 Erysipelotrichaceae bacterium
CTCGTCGTATTATTTCTGCTTCCGTGAACCTAGAATTTCGTGATGTAAATGATAACTTATTGGCGGATGCCACCATCCTTGAAGAAGGTGGAGCATCCCTATCCTTTGATAGTGGACGTCCAGTAGTATCGCTTCGTATTCGTGATAAAGATAAATTCTTTGAGATTACCGATAAGATTTCCAAACTTTCGGCAGGAAACAACTTGCTAGTGATCTGGTTGGATTTCCAGGAAGGAGATTCTTATCGTGCTGAAGCTTCAGAAGCAAGTCCTAAATACATTTCAGCTGCGACCGTTCGTCAAGGTTTTAGAAGTGATGTCGTTATTGAAGGGGGATTCTCAGAGTCTTCTGCTCGTGAACTTGCAGATCTTATTAACTCAGGATCACTTCCTGTTCGTATGAATGAAATTTTCTCCAACGTGGTGAGTGCTGAATTTGGTCTTGAAGCGTTTGAAAAGACCATCATGGCTGGAGCCATTGGCGCACTGCTTGTGATGTTGTCCATGGTGGTGGTTTACCATATCCCAGGGATTGTGGCAGCCTTCATGTTGATGCTTTACATCTTAGTGGTCTTTACAATGTACAACGCCTTGGGAGGTGTTTATACCTTGCCAGGCATTGCTGCCTTGCTCTTAGGGGTTGGAATGACAGTGGATGCCAACGTTGTGACTTTTGAGCGTATTAAAGATCAGTTATACTTAGGAAAACGTTTAGAAACTGCGGTTGATGAAGGACATCGTTTATCCTTCTGGACCATTTTTGATAGCCAATTCACTACCTTTATATCAGCTACAGTCATGTATTTGTTGGGAACAGGCTCCATTAAAGGATTTGCGACCATGCTCATGGTGACGGTACTTACTACCCTTATTGTAAACGTGGTTTTAACTCGATTCCTCATTAAATCACTTGTGAAGTCAGGTAAATTCACCAATCTTACCTTGTTTAAAATTAAAAAAGACATGGTTCCTAACCTAGCATTAGGGGAAGAACGCAAGTACTTCGGTGGCTTTGAAAAGATCAACTTTGTGAAGATTTCTCGCAAGTTCATCTTAGCTTCGCTTGTGGTGTTAATCACGGGTGGAGTGTTTGGGTTATTCAACTTAGCTACGTCTGGTGAGTTCCTCAACTTCGGAGTCGACTTTGCTTCTGGGACTAAGATTACCATGACTTCTGACACTGGATTTGACACGGATACCATTCGTACTCAGTTTGCTCAGTTCGGATATGACAATATTCGTGTTCAGTTCGCTGGTGATGACACCGCCTATGTCACTACGCGAGAAACCGAAAGCAGTGAAAACTTACAATCCTTAAAAGCCTTTATCTTACGTGAATATGGCCATCCTGCCAATGACATCGTGGTAACACCAGTGGTGGGTCGTGAACTTGCCTTGTCTGCTGTTATCTTGTCTGTGGTCGCATGGTTACTCATGTTGGCGTACATCAGCTTTAGATTTGAAATCGATTATGCGATTGGAACCATTGTTGCGCTCTTGCATGACGTTGGAATTGTCTTCGCTTTATTCGCAATCTTTAGACTTGAATTCAACATTGAACTCATTGCGGTCATCTTAGCCATCATTGGGTATTCAGTGGATGACACGATTGTGGTCTTCGACCGTATTCGCTTTACACTGCAAACCTTCCCTAAACCTGTGATTCATCTTAAGGATTATGTCGCGATTGTCAATGAAGCGATTGCGGAAACCTTCTTTAGAAGTTTATTCAATACCTTCACGACAGTGCTTCCAATCTTAGCATTACTCTTCTTAGGAAGTCGTGAGATTTTCAACTTTAACATTGCGATGGTCTTTGGACTGATTGCTGGGGCGTATTCCTCCATCTTCGTAGCGGCGATGGTATGGTTATGGCTCAAACAACATCGCAAACCTAGAGCAAAGAAAGTCAAAGCTCGCAAAAAAGAAGAACTTGATGAAATGACCATTATGGGTATCAACGATTAAAGGGAGTTTCTCCCTTTTTCTTATTTATGAACATCACATTACCTCAAACTTTCACCCCTTTAGCCTCTTTTCTCAAGGAAAAGATGCTTCAATCACAGGATGCAACATGTTTACTTGAACCTGTTGCTTTTGATGTGTCTTCAATTGAAGTTTTACACACCATCATGTCACATCTAAAAGAAGCGCAAGAAAAAGAACACAAGGTTTTTATCGCAGGCGATTATGATGCGGATGGGTTGTGTTCCACAACCATGATGGTGACACTATGCAAATCACTCAATCTTAATGTCGGATACTATATCCCACATCGCACGAAAGAAGGATATGGGTTAAAGAAAGACATTGCATCACAGGCTTTATCTAAAGAATATGATCTTTTCATTTGTGTCGACAATGGGGTGAGTGCTTTTGATGCCATTGACCTTATTAAAAGTCATCAGAAGAAAGTCATTGTGATTGATCATCATACTATTACTGCACCCATTAATGTTGATGCACTCCTTCATCCTCAATACTTAGATCCTGTGTATGCCTCCATGTGTACCAGTGGTTTAGTGTATTTGCTTGCCGTAGCGTTAAACCAAGACTCAGATTTCATGATTCAGTTGGCAGGGTGTGCAACCATCGCTGACATGATGCCATTACACCACTTTAATCGCTATCTTGTGGTGAAAGCCATTGAATCCATGAACAAAGCCATGATCACCCCCTTTGCACTGCTGCTTAAGAAACAAAGTGTGAATGAAGAAGACTTGAGTTTTCAACTGATTCCTAAAATCAATGCGATTGGACGC
Organism: Erysipelotrichaceae bacterium; assembly: GCA_027449005.1. Taxonomy (GTDB): domain Bacteria; phylum Bacillota_I; class Bacilli_A; order Erysipelotrichales; family Erysipelotrichaceae; genus UBA6182. The sequence goes on from DAIDML010000259.1 coordinate 2,762, forward strand.
ATGTCTGAATTAGCCAATGCGAACACCATGGTGAACTACTTGTTGTCTAGTGATATTACGGCCATGATTCAATACGCAACCCAAGTGGAATCCATCAACGAGCAACGTAAAACCCTCACCAAAACGATGGCACTTCAAGCCTTAGATCATGTCAGTGAATCCACTGATTTCATGTTCATCGTATCTGATGAATTCCATGAAGGCATTGTAGGACTCATTGCCAATCAAATCATGCGTTTAAGACAAACCAATGTGTTTGTGGGTGTGAAGAAAGATGATTCCATTAAGGGATCCATGCGCTCAACCAACGTGCATTTGGTTGACTTGTTTCAACCTTACCAACATCTTCTCATGCATTTTGGAGGGCATGGTAAGGCAGCAGGGATGGAAGTCTCTCATGAACATTTTGAAACACTCAAAGCTCATATACTAGAGGACATGAAACACATCACTCCATTGAGTGATGAATCCAATGTGATTGAAGTGGATCCTTCACTCATCACTTTAGAAGGAGTGATTGAGTTTGAACGTTGTCGACCGTTCGGTATCGGGTGGGAAAAACCAACCTTACTCATTAAAGGAGTCAAGATCAAAACAATCACACCACTCAAGGGTGGAATGAGCAAAGCAGTGGTAATCACTAAGCGTGGTTTACTTGAACTCTTTGTCTTTGATCCTGAGTTTACAACTCTTCAAATCAATCAAATGATTGACATTGAAGGCACCTTAGGCATC
>DAIDML010000260.1 GCA_027449005.1 Erysipelotrichaceae bacterium
TTCAAGAGCATTGGTAATGGAAATGATAATGACCAATTGTTTCTTGATTATCTCAGTGATTCACATCGTATGTATCCCCAAGGGAATTTCCCAATGATTTTCACTTCCAATCATGATGAAAACTCCTGGAATGGAATTCCATCTCAACTCTATAAAAAACACATGCCTTTAGCACGGGCATTAACATTCTTGCTCCCTGGCATGCCTTTAATCTATAACGGTCAAGAGTCCAGTTTAGAAAAGAAGTTGTTGTTTTTTGAAAAGGATCAGATAGAATGGAATGACTATGATTTGACATCAGTGTATCAAGAACTGATTCAATTAAAAACAAGCAATGAAGCACTGGAAACCACCAATCAAGTGCATTCCACCGTGTGGATTGAAGACGAGAACAGTTCAGTATTGTCTTTTCTTCGACAAAAACAAGGCAGTAGCAATAAGGTCTTAGTGTTCACTAACTTAAGTCAAACCACGCAAGAGATCACCGTTCATTTATCTTCAAACTATGAAGGGGAGTATCAAGTGCATTTAAAAGAAGAAAGTGTCTTTCTTCCAAAGGTGTTTAAACTGACACTTCAACCCCTTGAGATGAAAATCTTCATTCATCCATAAGAAAATCACAGTCATCATGACTGTGATTTATCTTTGGTCTAGTGGACAGGTATTGATCCCTAGAATTTTGTATAACCCACACAAGCCTACATAAGCTGTTAGGGCTAATGCTGCACTTGCAATCAACAGAAGGGTTCTATACTCAGGCAGTAGGATGGCTCCGATTAATGCACCAACAGCGATACCATAGCGAATCATGGCATCTTTCTTACCAACATTCTTTTTCATCATCAATCTCCTTTTGAAATGATTATAGTCTTTGTCTTTCTCAACATCAAAACATATGAACAAAAACTTGAAAAATGAATGAAGAGTGGTATAATCTAATAGCAATGTCCTGTTAGCTCAGTTGGTAGAGCAACTGACTCTTAATCAGTGGGTCGTGGGTTCGAGCCCCTCACGGGACACCATTTTAATCATTAACCATGAGTAATCATGGTTTTTTATTGTCATTTGAGAAGTTATAATACAATAAAAACATGATCACTGCACAGCTTAACCATCTTATTGAAGATTGCATAGAAGCCAATTTGAATAGGCGAATCACACTGGTGTCTATTGCTCAACAATGCCATATTTCACCTTATTATCTTCATCGCTGTTTTAGTGCTTTTCACTATGAAACTTTTGCCAAATATGTCACACGAATAAAAATGGAAAGAGCATATATGATCATAAAAGCAAAACCTATGATCTCGCTCACTGAGGTAGCATTGACATATGGTTATAGTGATTTAAGCAGCTTTTCTAAAGCATTTAAGCGAATCCACAAGTTATCACCAAATCAAGCAAGAAAGCAAGAATAGACAAGCCAAAATCTTCACTCATCACTTACACTTGTGTTATTGAGGAGAAATTAACTATTATAAATCAAGAGGAAAAACAGAGAAATTTTGAAAAGATGATTTAGACGCAGTAAAAACGCATCCCGTTGGACATATTTTGAAATTTTGATTTTAAGCTTTAAATGGCTACCTCATTTTAGCGAAATCAAAATCCAGATTGTGAACTTCTAAATGATAAATGATGCGTACAAGACGCTTTGCGATATGAGATAGCGCAACGCGATGATGTTTACCCTCAGCCCGTTTCTTGAGATAGAATTCATAGAGCAGCGGGTTGTGTATCAGAGAAGACTCTGCGACATTCATGAGTGCTTGACGGAGATACGGCGAACCATGTTTGACCAGATGTCCTTTAACTTCAATCTTCCCAGACTGGTGTCGTGAAGGTTCAAAACCTGCAAATGCCAAGAGTTGATCGGGCTAGTCAAAGCGTTGAAAAGGAGCCGCCTCTGCAAAGATGCAGGCAGCGGACTGAAGACCAATGCCTTTGATGGAGTGGATGTGGGTGTGAACCTGAGCATATTCGGCTTCAATGCGCTGCTCAAGCTCATCGACCTGGGACTGTGCAAAATGATAGGCACGTAAGGTCAATTGGAGTTGGAAGGCAAGAATGGGATCTTCCAAGCCCACCGTTTCTTTCGCCAAACGCCTGAGCTCCATGAAGCGCGCATACGAAAAGGTTCGTCTCAGCATACCGCTCATCTTGGTGTAAGACTCATGATTCATACGCGCCATCTTCGAGGGCGTTGCGTAGTGATCCAAGAGATAGAGACAGGTCGCAGACGTTAAAGAATGCTTGAAAAAAGGTTTGAATTCAGGAAACATGCGATCTAGAATGTTCGTCAAGGTAACGAGTTGAAGTGAACGATGCTTGATTAGGGCATCCCGCGAACGCGTTAATGATTTCAGATTCTTGATGTGATAGGATTTGTTTGGATAGGGTTTGTATTCAACGGAAGACAAATGCACGGCAATCTGCTTGGCATCGACTTGATCGGTCTTGGTTCTACGAAGGGTGGTAGCTTGCGAGAACCGTCTAACCAACATGGGATTAAATTCCATAAATAAGAAATCATGGTCTTCCAAGAAGACTTTGAGATTCATTCCGTAATGCCCCGTCGCCTCAAGCCCTATCCGAATAGCTTGAGCGGGTTCGAGTTTGGAAAGAAGCTCGAGGAAACTGGTGAATCCTGATCGATCATTCGTGAAGGAAAAGGAGTCCCGGATGACTTCACCTTGATGATTCATGATGAAGCAATCGTGTTTGTGTTTGGCAATGTCAATGCCAACAAAATAGGTCATAAAGACACCTCCAGAATGTGTGCACTGTATGTTTAGACCACAGAAAGTTCTCTTAATGTCATTTCGCTGTTCATCAAACGTCAAGCGTTCATCAACCTTATCAACATTTGAAAAAGAACTGTGGTAGGTATTTCTCCTCAACAGTCAAAGCTGTACACATGAAACACAAATCCACAGTGCAGATTAAGCATAGCGCAATGGCCAAGCACTGTGCATGAATATGATTAGGCTAGAAAGGAATTTATCAATTTACTAACCTAAATTGATAATACGAAATTAACTATGAAAAAGATCGTATTGTTTTGTAGCGCTGGGATGTCCAGTAGCCTCCTAGTCTTAAAAGTCCGCAATGCCGTTAAAGAAGCTGGCTTGGATTATGTTGTGGAAGGCTATGATACCAGTACGGTCATCAAGAATTCCAATGATGCGGCAGTCGT